>JAYUCM010000159.1:0-28672 GCA_043740355.1 Acidobacteriota bacterium
CGCGGTCGTCAACAACGTCATCCCGCCCATCCAGCAGCTCGACCAGTTGTCCTACCTGAACTACCGCTTCGGCCACGCCGTGTTCGACTTCATCGAGCAGGATTACGGCAAGGAGGGGGTCCGCAACTTCGTCTACGAGTACCGCAAGGTGCTGCTGACCGGCAACGTCGAAAAGGCGGTCAAGGAGGCGTTCGGCACCGACATCGATGCGTTCAACCGCAACTTCAGCCGATTCCTCCGCAAGAAGTACCTCCCGGTCCTCCTCGAGAAGAAGAGTCCCGACGACTACGGAAAGGAGGTCGGAATTCACGAGCGGGGCGTCTTCACGTTCTCGCCGACCCTTTCGCCCTCCGGCGAGCTGATCGCCGCGCTGGCCTCCCCCACCAAGATGGACTTGGACCTCGTCGTGCTCTCCGCCGAGGACGGGAAAAAGGTCAAGAATCTGACCAAGGGCTGGAGCAACAGGTACCGCTACCTCGTGGCCGAGGCTTTCTCGGGGCGGCGCGACCTTTCGTGGTCCCCGACGGGCGACCAGATCGCCGTGTTCGTGCGCAAGGAGAACACGCGCAGGCTCGCCATCTACGATTCGTTGCACGGCAAGCTCGAGCGGATCATCCGACTTCCCGGAATCGCGCAGGGCGCGAGCCCGGCGTTTTCTCCGGACGGCAAGCGCATCGCCTTCGAGGGAAACAAGAACGGCGTGGTCGATATCTTCGAATTGGATCTCGCGACGAAGGCGATCCGCAACCTCACCCAGGACGACGATTACGACGGGAACCCGTGGTACGCCGGCGACGGCAGCACCCTGCTTTACAACCGGAGGATCGGCGCAGCCTGGAAGATCTTCTCGGTCGACCTCACCGATCCGACGCGGAAGACCCAGCTGACGTTCGGACCCTCGGTCGACCTGCAGCCGTCCTACTCGCGGGACGGCAAGACCGTGTTCTTCACCTCGGACCGGGGCGGTTACGGCGTGTTCAACATCTTCACGCTGGATCTGGCCTCGGGCGAGACACGTCAGTACACCGACGTCGTCGGCGGCTGCTTTTCGCCGGTCGAGATGGCGCCGCGGGAGGGGGAATCGTACATCGTCGTCACCGCCTACTTCGACGGCACGTTCCGCTTGTACCGTATGCCGCTACGGCAGGCGGAGGCGAAGACGACGGCGGAGACGGCCGTGCCGGGGGCTCCCGAGGCGGAGCCGTTCGAGCCGCCGCTCAAGCTGAAGGCCGACGCCGCCGCAGCGAAGCGCTACAAGACGCGTTGGGATCTCGAGGCGCCCTCGATCAGTGTCGGTGTCACGGACGACGGGACGTTCCTCTCGAACGTCGGGCTGCAGTTTTCCGATCTGCTCGGAGATCATCGGGTGGCCGTGCAGTACTACAGCGTGGCCGACTTCTCGAATTTCCTCGTCACGTACACGAGCCTCAAGCATCGCACGCACTGGGGGGCCGCGGTGTTCGACTTCCGCGACTACTACCTGACATCCAATGGGTTCACCCTGAACCGCCAGCAGGCGCAGCGGAACACCGGGTTGCAGTTCTTCGTCCAGTACCCGTTCAGCCGCTACTACAGGATCCATACAGCGGTCACGGCGTCCGACAGCTCGCAGGATTTCTTCAACGGTCAAACCTTCGAGCCGAAGAGCGACCGCTTCCTGCTCTTTCAGCCGGCGATTGTCGGCGACACCACGCGCTATCAATCGTTCGGCCCATTCCAGGGGAAGCGCTTCGAGGTCGGAGCGACCTACGGCCAGAATCTGGGCGGCGACACCGGCAACATCGTCGAGTACCACGTGGACTTTCGCGCCTACAAGCAGCTGACCCGGCGCTCCGTCCTCGCGTTCCGCGCGCTCGGCATCGTCAACCGCGGCGAGCGACCGATCTTCTACGGAATCGGTGGTCTCAACACGTTGCGCGGATTCGATTTTCGCTCCTTGTTCGGGTCGAACGTCGCAGGAGCGAGTGTCGAGCTGCGGTTTCCGTTCATCGACGAAATGCGATTCCCGTTCGGGCCGATCCGGAACATCCGGGGCTTCCTTTTTGTCGACACCGGAACCGCTTGGCTTCCCGACGGCCAGTTTTACGACCCGGACCTGCCGGGCGTGCGCCCCGTCATCTCGTTCGACTGGTGGGACGATAAGAACCATCGGTTGCAAGACTTGCGCGCGTCATACGGTGCGGGATTCCAGTTCTACTTCCTCGGCGGCCTGCAGCTCAACTGGGCGTGGACGAAACGAATGGCATACACGCGCTACCTCGACGGCGACCCGTCCAACCAGGTATTCGATCCGAGTCCACAGAAGGCTGACGCTCGAGGCGTGCGGAGCGAGTTCTACATCGCGTGGGATTGGTAGCCGGCGGCCTCAGCGCCCACTGTCTCGGGCTTCGCGCACGGCGAACCAGGCCGACGCGAAACCGAGCGCGGTCCCGATGAACACGACGACACAGGACGGGCCCAGCGGCAGCGGGCTTCCCGCGGCGAGGTCGAACAGTTCGCCCGGATGCGCCCCCAGATACTGGCGCGTCGCGCGCCGCACGGCTTCGACGAGAAACAGCCCGAGCAATCCTCCCATGAGGCCTTGCGCAATGCCCGCGACGAGAAACGGTCCGCGCACCAGCATAGGCGGCGCGCCGACGAGATGCATGATGTCGATCTCGTCGCGCCGCGCATAGACGGTCAAGCGTAAGACGCTGGACACGATGAACGCCACCGCCGTCAGTACGACGACGCCCAGGCCGGCTCCGCCCAAACGAGCGACATCGAGAAACGAGTCGATCCGGTCCAGAAACTCCTGGTCGTACCGGACTTCCTCGACGGCTGCGGCGCCGGCGACGGCATCACCGACAGCCCGCGCCGTGTCACGCGCCTGCGGCCCCGAGTCGAGCACGACATCGAGGGACGCGGGGAGGGGGTTCGCCCCCAGCTCCCCCGGCACGTCCGCCAGGTCCTTGAACGACGCGCGGAAGCGACGCAGGGCCTCCTCCTTGTCGACGCGCTCCACGAGCGCCACGCCGCGCACGGCGAGGACCTTGGCGTACAGGGCGTCCACCTCGGCGGCGCGCGCGCCGTCGACGAGGTAGACCGACACTCGCAGGTCGCTCTTCCAGCGGCCGACGTGCGCCTTGAGATTCGCGAGGATGAGGAAATTCAGTCCCGCGACGAACAGTACGGCCGCAAGGGTCGCCGTCGCCAAGACGTTCGGCCCGGGGCTGTGCCGCCACTCGTCCACGGCGTCGAAGACGAAGTAGCGCAGGTGGGCGAGAACCGCGCTCACACGGTCGCCGCGGTATCGCTCAGCCGGCCGTGCTCGAGCACGATCGTGCGGCGCTGCATTCGGCGGATCAGGTCGCGATCGTGCGTGGCGACGACCACGGTCGTCCCGCGCGCGTTGACCTCGCGGAAGAGGCGCATGATCTCGACGGCGAGATCGGGGTCGAGATTCCCGGTCGGCTCATCCGCGAGGAGAAGCTCGGGGTCGTTGACGACTGCGCGGGCGATGGCGACGCGCTGTTGCTCGCCGCCCGACAGGACATCCGGGGCGACGTTCAGGCGGTGTTGAAGGCCGACGCCCTTGAGCGCGAGATAGGCGCGACGCTTCTGCTCACGGCGCGGGATACCCGCGACGTTGAGGACGTACGCGACGTTTTCGAGGGCCGATTTGCGGCGTATCAGCTTGAAATCCTGGAAGACCACCCCGATCGACCGCCTCAGCTCGGGGATCTTGGAGAGCGGCAGCGCCGCCACGTTGCGGCCGTTCACGAGGATCTGCCCTTGCGTGGGGAGCTCTCGTCGAAGCAGGAGGCGGAGGAGGGTCGACTTCCCCGCACCGGAAGGCCCGGTGATGAAGACGAATTCGCCGCGACCGATCTCGAAGCTGACGTCCTTGAGGGCGATCGCACCCTCAGCGTAGCTCTTCGTGAGATGGTAAACCTTGATCAGAGCTGCCTACCAGCTTCGATTGATCAACGTGTCCTCGGCCAGAATTTCGCCGTTCCTATTGAAATAGACCTGCGCGGGCTCTTCCGCGACGATGACGCGGAACGGCGTTTCCGGGCCCTGGACGAGAATCGGCTTCGCCGATTTCAGTTCCTTGCCGTCGGGGGTCACGAACGTGAGCGGCGCCACGCCGCGGTAAAAGACGCCCGGCATCGGATCTCTGTACTTGCCGTAGACGACACGCTGCTTGATCGTACCTTCGACGATCCACTTCCCCTGTTCATTCTTGCGCGTCGTGTAGTTCAGCGCGTACTGCGGCTTGCCGATGCCGCGGATCCACTGGTCGAAGAACCAATCCATGTTCCCGCCGACGACCTTCTCCATGACGTCCTGGATGTCGCGGGTGACGATCTCTTTGTGCTGAAGCTCCTGCGCAAGCTCCTTGAGGAGCGCGAAGAACTTGTCGTCGCCGAATGTCATCCGGAACACGTGGAACGCGTACGGGCCCTTGTCATAGATGTTGGACTGCACCGAGCGGAAGCCGTCTTCACCGCCCCAGACCGTGTAGTTGTTCTGCACGCTGGTGACTTGGTCGAATTTCATGACGTTATCGCGCCAGATAGCCACCTTTTCGTCGTACTTCTTCCGACCGAAAACGCTCTCTACGTAGAGTGCGGACGAGACTTCCGCCAGGGTCTCGACGAACCAGTAGTTGCGCTGATTGGCGTTGCAGATCACCGAGCCCCACCACTGATGGCCCGTTTCGTGCGCGACGACGTCCTTGTTGAACCTCGCGAGGCTGGAGCCGCCGCCGAATAGGCCTCCGGCCGCTACCATTCCCTCGCCGCGGAAGACCCCGAACCCGAGGTAGATGATCGAGGACGGCGCCTGGCCGTAGAACTCGCCCAATGGATCGGCGACGAGATCGAGCTTCGCGTACGGATAGTCGACGCCGTAGATCTTCTGGTACAGCTCGATGGCGACCGCAGCCTGAACCGCGATCGGGCCGAGCTGCTTGCCGCGAATGTCGCGTGCCCCGCCGCCGGCGGCCGTCCGGAATTCGTCAACGTCCTTTTTGGTTCCCCCCGTCTCTATGACCTTGGTGTCGAGCGCGTGCGTGCTGACCTTATCGACGTAGACGGTCACCGGAATGGGCGTTCCGTCCGACTTCTTCACGATGTGATCGGAGACCGCGCTCAAGTAATCGCCGAAGATGATCGTCGGGAAACTGACCGGCTGCGGCGCGGTCCACCGGGTCGTGCGGATGCCGTCGGCAGCCTCATCCGACATTTTTTGGCCTATGCCGAGGACGGTGAATCGATCCGGTGTACGGACCGTGAGATCGAGCGTGTCGATGAAGTCGGCGAAGCGGACGAACGGCAGCCATCCGCCTCGGTCCATTGCTGTAAATGACGGGTTGACCTGCCTGATGCTGTCTAGACTGGTGAACCGCATCCGAAGCGTCATCTTCGTTCCGACGGGGACGGCCTTTGGGAAGATCACGAGTCCGTCATACCCGCCGCGCCTCACCCAGGTCAGCTCGTTGCCGTTCCCGTCCTGAATCGAGTTGACGAAGAGCCTCGGGTTCTTCGCATCCTGGACGTCGGATGACACGTTGGCGCGGGCGATCGCGAATGGGAGGAATCCCACCTCGCGCTTGGTCGTCAGTCCGTACGTGATGTCGCCGTTGAGCTCGAGATTCTCGTCGAGCGCGACGTCCACGGCGCCCTTGATCGAGTCGAGCTCGTAGTCGCGGCTGTCGCTGTCGTCGCGACGCTCGAGGTCGATCTGGGGGATCGAGCTCGTTCGCACGTCCTGGGAATAGTACGCAAACAACGGTTGGCCGAATACCGGCCCGTAGGGCCCGAAAAAGGATTGGGCTCCGAACCCCGTCGCGTAGGCGCGAACTTCCCAAGGCTCCCAATTGTCGTAGTTCAGCGTGAGGTAGTGGTCCTTGCCCAGCGCCGCTCGCTTGATGCGTACGGTCCAGTAACGCCGGTCCTCCTCCGGCATCAACCAGAATCCGCTGAACGGGTTGTCCTTGCGGCTCTTCTCGACATCCTTCGCTTCCTTGTCGAACGCGTCGCGGAAGTCGTGGGCCGCGCCCGAGGGCGCGCCACCGGCGTCGCCCGCGCCGAGCTTCGTCAGCCCGGTGAGCATCGTCGGAAAGAGCGAAGCGCACGACGTGGCGTCGCAGCTCATCTCCAAACGCTCCGGCTTGAAGATGAGATCTTCGGAGTGCTCTTTGACGATCCGACTCTTGATGAGACCGTAGTAGCCCGTGTCGGTCGGCGGCGAGTAGGCATACGCGAGATCGTCGGCGTACAGAGTGAAACCCTGCGGCTTTCCTTGCCGGTTGACCATCCACAGAAGTCCGTTCGTCGCCGAGACCTTCATTCCCTCGCGCTCGAAACTCAGTTTGTCGAACTTGTAGATGTCGCCACCGCCGAACCATCCTCGGTACAAGCTCGCCGAGGTCTCTTTGAGGTCTTCCTTCGCGATCTTCCACGGGGCGCCGGCGAATCCCTTGAGTGTCAGCTCATAGCGCTCCGTGCGGAGGCGGTCGGTCTTCGGGTCGTCGGGCGACGCTTCGACGGTGTCGACGTGAAACGTCGCGGCGTATGTCGAATCGTCCACTTTGCGAAAGCTCTTCGAGTACGTGCCGCGTTTGGTGCTGACGCCGTCCTTGTCCTTTTGGGAGAGAAGGTCCGCGGCCTTCTTCTTCAGGACACCTTCGATACCCTTCCGCACGTCCGGGGGCACGCTGTCTTCTATTGCACGAACCGCAGGCGCTGCGGCGATCGCGAGCACCGCGACCAGCGTACAGGCGGCGAAGGGGAGATGGGGTAAAGGGCGGACGATGCGATACGACATTGCGAACCCCCTGAGGAGCAATTGAGGAGACGTCCCGACGGCCGATTCTATCCCACCGCCCGCCTGCGTGCCGTTCTAACGGCCCCGACGGCGCCGGGTTTCAAACCTGGTAGAACCTTCGCTCCTCGCGCACCATGTCGCGAAGGAGGCCGGCAGGGCGGAATCGTTCACCGTGGGCGTCGGCCAGCCTGGAGAGACGATCGACGAGAACCGCCGGCCCGATGGAATCGGCATAGCGCAGCAGCCCGCCACGGAACGGGGGGAAGCCGGTTCCGTAGACCATCGCGACGTCGAGATCGCGCGGCTCGCGCGCAACGCCGTCTTCCAGGCAGATCGCGGCTTCGTTGACCATCGCCAGGACCATCCGCTCCTGCAGCGTCTCGACCGGGAGCTGCAGCGCGACCACGGCCCCCGCCAGCTTCGGGACCTCGGCGTCGGGACGTGTGCGCTTTCCATTCTTGTACTGGTAGAAGCCCTTCCCGTTCTTCTTGCCGAGACGGCCCCCGGCGACGATCGCCTGAAGGATGGGCGTCGCCGCCCCGATGCGCTTACCGAACGCCCCCTCGAGGACCGCGGCGGCGTGCTGTCCGGTGTCGAGGCCGATTTCGTCCATCAGCGCGAACGGGCCCATCGGCATGCCGAACGCCTGCATCGAGCTGTCGCCGTCGTCGATGGAGACGCCCTCGGCGAGGAAGCGCAACGCCTCGTTGAAGTAGAGCATCAGGATTCGATTGACGAGAAAGCCGGGCGCGTCCCTTACGACGACGGGGACTTTCCCGAGCGCGATCGCGAAGGCGTGCACGGTGGACACGGCCTCCGGCGAGCTGCGCTGCCCGGCGATCACCTCGACGAGCGGCATGCGGTGCACCGGATTGAAGAAGTGCATTCCGACGACGCGCTCGGGACGGATGGCGCGTGCGGCGATGTCCGAGATGGGGATCGTCGACGTGTTGGAGGCGAACACGGTGCGCACGCCGATGCGCTCCTCTATCCCGGCCAGGACCTTCTGCTTCACGTCGAGACTCTCGACCACCGCTTCGAGCACGATGTCGACCTTCGACAATCCCGTGTCATCGAGCGTCGGCGCGATGAACCCGAGCCGTTGGCGCATCTCGCGCGGCGTGAGCCGCTTGCGGTCCACCTGCTCGCGCCAGATCTTGGACGCCTGCCGGAGCGCCGCGAGCAGCGCGTCGCCTCGGAGATCCTTGAGACGAACGGGAATTCCCTTGTCGGCGATGAGCTGGGCGATCCCGCCCCCCATGATCCCGGCCCCCAAAACCGCCGCGCGGCGCACCTTCCGCGGAAGGGCAACCATGCCGCCGGCGTCCTTCTTGAGCGCCGACTGGCTCTTGAAGAGCCACATCAAGTTCTTCGACGTCCGGGTCGGCACGAGCTCGCCGACGATGCGCGCTTCGAGATCGAGCCCCTGGGGCATCGGCATGGAAAACGCCGCATCGATGGCCTCCAGCGCTCGGAACGGAGCGGGATAGCTCTCCGGGCTCGCCTTGGCTTCCGCGGCCTTACGTGCCTTGTCGATCACGAAGCGACGAAGCGGAGGCGTGATCTCGACGAGGCGCGCGACCCAAGACCGATGCCGCGTCAAGCCGACGGCCGCTCTCAACATCAGCTTGATAGTCTCGCGCTCGAGGTAGGCCTCGGGGACTACGAGATCGACGAGTCCCACGCGCCGTGCCCGATGCGCGTCGAGCGTACGACCGGAGAGAATCAGGTCCAGCGAGGGCACGAGACCGACGAGGTGGGGAAGCCGCTGCGTGCCGCCGAAGCCCGGGATGATGCCGAGCTGCGTCTCGGGCAGTCCGATCTTGACCGCCTTCGAATCGGAGGCGACCCGCACGCTGCACGCGAGCGCGAGCTCCGTTCCGCCGCCGAGGCAGGCGCCGTTGATTGCGCACGCGGAGGGAACCGGCAGGTCCGCGATCTTCTGGAAAATGATCTGCCCGAACCGGGCCCCCTCCGCCGCCTTGAAGGCGTCGGTGAACGAGGCGATCACTTCGATGTCCATCCCTGCGATGAAGCTCCTCGTCTTCGCGCTCTTGAAGATGAGCCCGCGCACGTCTTCGCGGCCCCGGACCGAATCCAGGAGCACGCCCAAGTCCTGCAGCAGGTCGGGAGTCAAGAGGTTGACCTTGTCGTCGGGTCCATCGAAGACGACGTGGATGATTCCGTTCGGGTCGATCCAGTGATTCATGCCGGCGGCGTCGCTCATCCGCCTAGCTCCTCTCGACCACAACGGCGCCGCCCTGGCCTCCGCCGATGCACAGGGTCGCGAGGCCGAGCGACACGTTCGCTCGCGCCATCTCGCGTAGCAGCGTCAGGATCAACCGGCCTCCCGACGCGCCGACCGGGTGGCCCAACGCGATCGCGCCGCCGTTGACATTGACGCGCTCGAGAGACGGAGCGCCCACGACGCCGGTGCCGAGGTTGTCTTCGCAGAACGCTCGCGAATCGAACGCCTTCAGGCAAGAGAGGACCTGCGCCGCGAACGCCTCGTTGATCTCGACGCGCTCCATGCGGGCCATCGTGAGACCGCCGGCGCGGCGGAGGGCGACCGGCGATGCGAGGACGGGCCCGATCCCCATCCGCTCCGGATCGCACCCGGCAAACCCCCAAGACCGGATCTTCCCCATCACCTGAAGACCGAGCGTGCGGGCCCTTTCTCCCGACGCGAGGACGAGCGCGACGGCGCCGTCGGTGATCTGCGAGGAGTTCCCCGCGGTGACCGTGCCGAACTTCCGGTCGAAAAGAGGTCTCAGCTTGGCCAGGGCTTCGGAGGTCTGATTCTCGCGAATGCCGTTGTCCCGTTCCGCCGTCTCCTCGAACCTCGGCGGGACCGGCACGGGGATCACCTCGCCCTGCATCCGGCCCTCGTTCCACGCCGCAGCAGCGAGCTTGTGGCTCCGCATCGCGAAGGCGTCCTGGTCCTCACGCGCGATTCCGAACTCACGCGCGAGCACTTCGGCGGTCTCCCCCATGTTGAGGCCGGAGACGGAGTCGGTCAGCCCGAGTTCGAGCGCGACGACCGGCTGGAAATGGCGCGGACGGAATCGAGCGAAAGCAGCGACGCGAGACGCGAAGTTGCGCGCGCGCGCGACGGACGTCCAGATGTCCTGCGCGTCGTCGCGAAACAGGAACGGAATCCGCGACATCGACTCGACCGCGGCGGCGACGACGAGATCAGCATCTCCCGACCGGATGCGGTAGGCGGCCTCGATCACGCTCTCGATCCCCGAGGCGCAGTTGCGGCTGACCGTGAACGCCGGGACTTTCACCGGGATCTTCGCTTCGAGCGCGATCACCCGGGCGATGTTCGCAGCATCGGCCGGTCCGGCGATGTTGCCGACGATGACTTCGTCGAGCGCCTCGGCGTCGATCTCTGCACGCTCTACCGCTTCGCGAACCGCGACGCGGCCGAGTGCGACGGCGCCCACCTTCGAAAACAGCGTGCCGGCCTTCACGAACGGCGTGCGCGCTCCGGCCACCACGACGACGTCACGATCTCCGATCATGCTAGCCGTCCGTTTCCCGGCGGATGCCGTACACCTCTAGCTTCTTGTAGAGGTTGGACCGAGGCGTGTCGATCGCCTTCGCCGTGGCCGCCACGTTCCAATCGTGCTCTTCGAGCTTGGCGATGATGAACGCCCGCTCGGCGGCATCCTTGAACTGTTGGAGCGTGTCCCGGCTCGCTCCCGAAAACGGCAATTCCGCCGCTGCCCCCGCTGGCGCCAGGCCCAAGCCGGCCGGAATGTCGGTCGCCCGAATCACGCCTCCAGGCGTCATGATCACGAGACGCTCGATTGCATTCTTCAATTCGCGAACGTTGCCACGCCAGGGGAGCCGCGAGAGCGCCTCGATCGCGTCGGCCGTCACCGTCTTTTGCTTGAGTCCATGTTCGCCGCAGAACGAATCCGCGAACCAGGCCACGAGCGCGGCGACATCCTCGCGACGCTCGCGCAGCGGCGGCAACCGTATCGGCACGACGTTCAAACGAAAGAACAGATCCTCGCGAAAACGTCCTTCGGCGATCTCGTCCTCCAGCCGCTTGTTGGTCGCCGCGATGACGCGCACGTCCACGACGAACGACTTGGCTGCGCCTACCGGCTCGATCTCGCCGTCTTGCAGCGCCCGAAGGACCTTCGACTGCGCCCTCAGGCTCATGTCCGCGACCTCGTCGAGGAAGATCGTTCCGCCGTCGGCCTGCGCGAATTTTCCGGTCTGGTCGCGGTGCGCCCCGGTGAACGAGCCTTTGTCGTGGCCGAACAGCTCGGACTCGATGAGCTCCTCGGGAATCGCGGCGCAGTTGACCTTGACGAACGCCTTTCCCGCGCGCGCGCTGTTCCGATGGATGGCGCGCGCGACCAGCTCCTTGCCCGTACCCGATTCGCCGGTGACGAGCACCGAGGCCGTCGTGGGCGCCGCGAGAGCGATCTGGTCGGCGACGGCTTTCATTGCGGCCGAGGCGCCGATCATCTTAAAACGCTCCTCGAACGTGAGCTTCAAGTCGCGATTTTCCCTCTCGAGGCGGCCGCTCTCGAGCGCATTGCGAACGACGAGCAGTACGCGCTCGCGTTCGAGGGGCTTCTCCATGAAATCGAAAGCCCCCAAGCGCGTCGCGTCGACCGCTGTCGCGATCGTGCCGTGCCCCGAGATGACAACGACGGGGAGCCCGGCGTCCGACTGCTTGACCCTCGCGAGAATCTCGAGCCCGTCCATGCGCGGCATCTTGATGTCGAGGAGCACGGCGTCGGGGCGATCGGTCTCGAGTCGCTTCAAGGCCTCTTCGCCGGACGACGCCTCGGAGAAGGCGTATCCCTCGTACTCGAGAATCATCTTGAGCGACGATCGAATATCGCTCTCGTCATCGACGACGAGCACGAGCTGTTTTCGGCGCGACGCCATGGTGCCCGCAAAATAACACACCCGCCCGACCCGAAAGGATCGCGCGACGCTTGCGGGACGCCGTGATTTACTTGGACTTCGGCTGCGGGACGCTCAAGAAGAAGATCTCGTTCCGTGAACCGAGCGCGACGTCGATTTTCACCGTCTCACCCGGCTTCAGCGCTTTCACGAGGCGGTTCCATTCGCCGACGGAGGTCACCGGCTTGTCGTTGATCGCCGTGATGACCTGCCGCGGCGCCAGGCCTTCCTCGGCGGCGTCGGCTTCCGGATCGACGGAGACGATGACGACTCCCGGTGCGTCGTCGCCCATCTTGAGCTGCCCGCGCATGAACGGCGAGAGCGCCTGGATCTTGATGCCCAGACCCTCGCCCGAGGCCGGGACCGCCGCGTCGTCTTCCGGCTTCGACTCGGTCTCCCGTCCGTCCGCATCGAACGTGATCGGTCGGGTGTTGAGCTTGACGTCGAGGTTCCTCGTGACCCCGCCGCGCACGATCTCGAGTTTGACGGTTTCTCCCGGCTTGCGCGACGCGATCATCGCGAGCAGATCTTGGTTGTCCTTCACGGGGTTGCCGTCGATCTTACGGATGAGATCGTTCCTCTGGAGTCCGGCGTCGGCGGCCGGACCGTTTTTGGTCACGTCGGCGACGATGACGCCGTTGTTGTCCGGGAGCTTGTAATAGGCTTTGGCTTTCTCGCTGATCCCGGTGGTATTCATCGTGATCCCGAGATAGCCCCGCTTCACCGATCCGCCGGCCCGAAGCTCTTCCGCGGCCTTGCGGGCTTCGTTGATCGGAATCGCGAAGCCGATCCCTTCGGCCATTTCGCCCCGTTGAATCGCGGTGTTGATCCCGACGACGCGTCCCTGGCCATCGATGAGGGGTCCGCCGGAGTTGCCGAAGTTGATCGCGGCATCGGTCTGGATGAAGTTGGCGAGACCGGGCACGGTGGTGCCGATGCCGACCTGCCGCTTCTTACCGGATACGACGCCAACGGTCACCGTGCGCTCCAGCGAGAATGGGTTTCCGATCGCCATCACCCATTGTCCGATCTTGAGGGAGTCGGAGTCGCCGAGGGGAAGCACCGGCAGCTTCCTTCCCTTAGGAGCGATCTTGATGAGTCCGAGATCGATCATGGGATCGGTTCCGATGACTTCGGCCTCGTACTTTTCCCCGGTGTCGAGCGTCACTTGCAGTTTCGTCGCACCCTCGACGACGTGGTTGTTGGTCAGGATGTAGCCGTCGCTCGTGATGATGAACCCGGAGCCGGAAGAGACACGGCGCTGCGGTCGGAACTGCCGTGGGTCGATTTGCGGATGGAGGCGCCGATCCTGCGGATCGCCGGGGCCGAAGAAAAACCGGCGGAGCGGATCGTCCGGGCTCTCGTCGTCCCCTTCGGCGTCGGCGTCGCCGTTCTTGTCGACCGTCGTGTTCTGCACGCCGACGACCGCGGGGAGCGTATCCGAGGCGATCTCCGAAAAGTCCGGGAGCGCGACCGTGCGCTGGGGCGCCAACGTCGCCGCGGGGAATGCAGCCGTCGCCGCCGCAGGCGCCGCGTGCATCACGGCCGGCGCGTTCAGACGCCCTCCGACGAGCATTCCGAAGACGATGCTAACTGCGACGACGCCGAGTAGCGTCACGACACTCGACTTTCGACTCATGGCGGGCAACCTCCGAACATTGGAGCGACGATCAAACGGCGCGACCTGCTATGCGTCCGCCGTCCGTCGGCAGAAGGTCGGCGAGCACGCCACGGAGCGCCCCGACGTCAACCGGTTTTTCGAGGATATGGTCGACGCCCAAGTGCCTCGCCTGTTGCCTCACGCCGTCGTTCAGAAAAGCCGAGACAAGGATACAGCGTGCACGGAACTCCCTCCGCCGCAACTCGGCAAGAAGGGTGAGGCCGTCCATCTCCGGCATCTTGTAATCGATGAGGAGCAGATCGACGCCTTCGAGATCCCTTCCCCCCATCAGGACCTTCCGGGGGTCGCTTTCGGTGACGGTCTTGTAGCCCCCACGGTTGAGAAGCTTCCGGTAGCAGTCGAGCACCGACGGATCGTCGTCGACGACGAGAACGGTGTACCGATGATGTCCGAGGGGAGTCATGCCGGCCACAAAGATGGGCAATTACCGTGCCGGTCGCCAGGGTGCGCGACGGAGCGGAAAGGTTCAATATCCCGCCGTCTCGACCGATGCTCTCGCGCCAATCTGGCTCTCCGCCGCCCGAGCCCGGCCGGATTGACGTCATCCCGGCACATCACGACTCGGGCTCCGCAGACCCGGCGAGCTTGTACTCCTTGAGTTTCCGCTGGAGGGTCCGAAGACCGATTCCGAGCGTTTCCGCCGCCTGCGTCCGGTTGCCGCCGGTCCGGCCGAGGGCCTCCAGGATCGCCCGCCGCTCGATCTCCTCCATGGTGAGGCTCGCCGTCGCAGCGGACGGCGGGGTCGTCACGAGCGCCCCTTCCTGCTCGTCGGGAACGACCTCGCCGTTCGCGAAACCCTTCAATTCTTCCGGAAGATCACCCAGCCGGATCTCCGTCACGGGCGTCAGTACGACGAGGCTTTCCACGACGTTGCGCAGCTCGCGCACGTTGCCCTCCCATCGCGCGTTGACCATCGCACGCATCGCGTCGGGCGCGAACTTCATCCCGTCGCGATCGTTCTCCTTCGAGAACGTCGCCAGGAAGTGATTCGCGAGGAGCGGTATGTCCTCGCGGCGCTCGCGAAGCGGCGGAATGCGGAGCGTGACGACCTTGAGGCGGTAGTACAGATCGTTGCGGAACGCCCCTCGCTCGACCGCGGACTCGAGGTCGGAGTTTGTCGCCGCAACGAGCCGGATGTCCACTTTGATCGTCTCGGTGCCGCCCACCCGCATGAATTCCCGCGTCTCCAGAACGCGGAGAAGCTTGACCTGCATTTCGAGCGGCAACTCCCCGATCTCGTCGAGAAACAGCGTCCCCTTGTCGGCGAGCTCGAACTTCCCGATCTTGCGTCCCGTCGCCCCGGTGAAGGATCCCCGCTCGTGCCCGAACAACTCGGACTCCAGGATCTCCGACGGAATGGCGGCGCAGTTGATGGGGAGGAAGCGCGCGTCCTTGCGCGGCGAATTCTCGTGGAGCGCGTTCGCGACGAGCTCCTTGCCCGTCCCCGACTCGCCGACGATCAACACGTTCGATCGCGTCGGCGCGACCATCTCCATCTGACGGAAGAGCGCCTCCATGCGTTTCGAGTGGCTGATGAGTTTCCCGAACTTCTCGCCGAGACGGCTCTCGAGCTCCACGACCCTGCGCGAGAGGAGCCGCTTCTCGACGATCGCCGAGGCCCGCTTGCGGAGCTCGAAGAGGTCGACGGGTTTCGTGAGGTAGTCGTCCGCTCCACGCTTCATCGCGTCGACCGCCGACTCGACGGAGCCGTGACCGGTGATCATCAGGATGCCGATGTCCGGATCGATCGCGCGCGCCTCGGCGAGCACGCCGAAACCGTCGGTGCCGGGCATCATCAGGTCGGTGATGACGAGCACGACGTCGCGGCGGGCGCGGATGTGGTCGAACGCCGGCTCCGCTTCGGCGAATGCCGCGACGCGATAACCGATCTTCGAAAGAGCGCGCTCGTAGCTCTCCCGATTGGCGGCTTCATCCTCGATGACGACGACGTGGATACTTTCGCTCATGCCCGATCGTCGATTGTAGCAGCCGTCATCCGGACGAATTCCTCGGGGCCCACGACACGAACCCCCAGTTCCCGCGCCTTGTCCAACTTGGACCCCGGCTCGCCCCCCGCGATCAGGAAGTCGGTCTTCTTGCTTACCGTCCCCGAAACGCGCCCCCCGAGGGCTTCGATCCGCGCCTTCGCCTGTTCCCGGCTCACGCCGGGAAGCGTCCCGGTCAGCACCACGCTCTTCCCTGCGAATGCCGAGTCCGACGGGGGCTTGGCAACGAGCTCGTCCGCTGCCGCCTCGGTACGTACGCCCGCCGCCGCGAGACGCCGGATCAAGTCCCGATTCCGGGGCTGCTCGAAGAAAGTCACGACTGCGGCGGCGGTCTTGGGACCGATCTCGGCAATCGTTTCGAGGGCCTCTCGCGTCGCGTTCCGTATGGCGTCGATCGAACCGAACGAGGAAGCCAGGACGCGCGCGGCTCGCTCACCGACGTGGCGGATTCCCAGGGAAAAGAGCAGCCGGTGGAGAGGACGCGCCTTGGCGGCCTCGATCTCGGCGACGACGTTGGCTGCCGACTTCTTTCCCATGCGGGAGAGCTCCGCGAGAGCGCCGGCGGCGAGACCGAAGACATCGGCGACGTCTTCCACCAGCCCGTTGGCCAAGAGTTGGTCGACGAGCGCTTCGCCCAAACCCTGGATGTCCATTCCCGGACGCGAGGCGAAGTGCAGGAGGGCCTCGCGTCGCTTGGCCGGGCACGACACTCCGGTGCAGCGGCTGGCGACCTCGCCCTCTTCGCGTACCGCCTCCGAGCCGCACGCGGGACACCGCTTCGGCATGACAAATCTATCGGTCCCGCGCGGACGCTTCTCCAGCAGGACGCGGGTCACCTGCGGGATGATCTCGCCGGCTTTCTCGATGGCGACGGTGTCGCCCACACGCACGTCCTTGCGCGCCACCTCGTCCTCGTTGTGGAGCGTCGCGCGCGACACGACCGTTCCGGCGAGCGCGACCGGCTCGAGCTCCGCGACGGGTGTGAGCGCCCCCGTGCGCCCGACTTGAACGACGATGTCGCGCACCCGCGTTTGCGCTTGCGCCGGCGGGTACTTGTACGCCACCGCCCATCGCGGAAACTTGCTCGTCGAGGCGGCCCGCCGCTGCAGCTCGAGGTCGTCGACCTTCACGACCGCGCCATCGATCTCGTACTCGAGCTCGTGGCGCTGGACCCGAATCGTCTCGATGCGCTCGATCGCTTCCTCGAGCGAGCGGCAAACCGCGTTCAGTGGGTTCACGCGAAGCCCGAGCTGTTTCAGACGGGCCAGACCCTCGCTCTGTGAAGGGGGAGGAGCTTCCCCTTCGATCTCCGCGAGCACGTAGAAGAAGCCGTCGAGCTTTCGCGATGCGGTGATCTTCGGGTCGAGGAGGCGCACGGAGCCCGCGGCCGAGTTGCGCGGATTCGCGAACGGCGCCTCGCCCGCTTCGAGGCGCGCCTCGTTCAACGCCTGGAACGACGCGCGGGGCATGAAGATCTCCCCACGCGCTTCCACGAACGGCACGTGACGGGACAGGCGCGCCGGGACCGAACGGATCGTGCGCACGTTTTCTGTGACGTCCTCCCCGACGTTCCCGTCGCCGCGGGTCACGGCGCGTTCCAGGATCCCGTCCCGATACCAAAGCGCGATCGAGAGCCCGTCGATCTTCGGTTCGACGACGTAGGGGCCTGCGGACCGCCCCAACGAACGCGTCAGCCGTTCGTCCCACGCGCGCAGGTCGTCCTCGGAGCGGGCATTGTCGAGCGAAAGCAGAGGCGTTCGATGACGCACGTTGACGAACGCCGCTGAAGGTTCTCCGCCGACGCGCAGGCTCGACGAGTCGGGCGTGACGAGCTCCGGGTGCTCGGCTTCGATCGCCTGGAGCTCTCGCTCGAGCGCGTCGTAGTCCGCATCCGAGATCTCCGGAGCGTCGTCGGCGTAGTACTTCCTCCGGTGGTACGCGATCCTCTCGCGAAGCTCGTCGGCGCGATCGCCCGGGCCCTTCTTCGCCGCGGTCATCGCGACGCCTTTCCCTCCGGTGCGGCGTCGCCGGAACGGTGGTGGCGACGCGGAAGACGGATGCGAAATGTGGTCCCTCTGCCCAGCTGGGAGTCCACCTCGATTCGCCCGCCGTGGTTCTCCACCATCTGGCGGGCGATCGCGAGGCCAAGACCGGTTCCGCCGCCGCGCTTCGAAAAGAACGGCTCGAAGATCTTCTCGATCGTGTCGGCTGGAATCCCCGGACCGGTGTCGGCGATCTCGACGACGACCTCGCCGCCCATTCCGGCTCGGGTGGAGACCCGTACCTGCCCTCCGGGCTGCATCACCTGTCGCGCATTCCCGAGGATGTTGAGAAGCGCCTGGCGCAGCTGCCCTTCATCCAGTTCGACGGATGGAAGCAGCGGCTCGAGATCGAGGACGAGATCGACCCCGCTCTGGCGGAAGTCGGCTTGGAGAAACCGGGCGGTGGCGTTCAAGATGTCGTTCAGATCCCTCACCTCGAAGTGCGGCGTCGCAGGGCGTGCGTACTGCAAGAAGACGTCGATGAGGTTCGCAATGCGCTTGATCTCCCCTTGCATCGAACGCAGCATCTCGACATGCTCGCCGTCTTCGAGCCCGGGCACGCCTTGGAGTTCCTCGCCGAGCATCTGCAGGTTCATGTTCATCGAGTTGAGCGGATTGCGAATCTCGTGCGCGAGACCCGAACCGAGATTCACGCGATACGCGACGCGCTCGGAGGACTGACGGGCGTGCTCCAGGGCGCGGTTCTTCCGAATCAGATGCAACGAATAGAACAGGCCGACGCCGAGGAGCCCGACTCCCAACGCCGCGACGAGGGCGACCTTGATGCGCAGCGATCGGCGGAGGTTCTCGATGTCGAGGTCGATGGCCTCGGTCGCAACGCCGACGCGGACCTCCCCCTGCGGAATTCCGCCCAACATCAGCGGCACCCTGGCGTTGAACGTCCCGGCGGCGACCGGTGTTGCGTTAGTCGGAACGCGCGCCACCCGTGCCCCGAATCGGTCCCGGACGTCGATGAAACGCAGGTCCGGCCGGTCGGCGAGCCGTTCCGACAAGAACCGCTCCAGGTCCGCCCGATCCCTGCGAAGGCGGTAGAAGTCCATGCCGGCCGGACCACGGCCCAGGGACGTCACCGCGTCCGCGACGCGCTGGGCCTCCTGGGCCGCGCGGAGCATGCGGTAGGTCCGGGCGAGCTGACTCATGTCCTGAAAGGCGACTGCGTGCGCCGCCCAGACGAGGACCGCCAGCAGAACGGCAAAAATCGTGAATGCGCGCACGGTTTCGCCCCCGCCGGGGGGGATCAGAAAGGCGCTTCTCGCAACAGGACGAACCATCGGTCGCGGCATTCTAGGGGGATCTATCCCCCCCGGACCAGTCGATCTCGGCCCGAGCCCCAGGCCGACCGCGTCCCCGGGTCGCCTCTCCGGGTGCTGCACATTCCCCGCAGCGGATGCCGTTGGATCGGATCCCGGCTTGCCGGCGCGGCGAGTTCCGCAGAAACTCAATGGCATCGTGCTCCCCCCGGAGTAGACTCTCTCTGGAGTGAGGGGGGGCGGTTTGATGAACAAGCGGAGGGGGGAGATGCCCATGGAAGCTCACGCGGAGAGCGCTCTCAAGGGAAGCGTCCGTCTGGGTAGCTATCTCCGGCGGCTGCGCGTCGGCTACGGCTACTCGTTGCGCCGTGTCGAGGAGCGCGCGAAGGTCGCGGGTGGTGAAATCGACAACTCGCAGCTCTCCCGCTACGAGAAGGGCATCTGTTATCCCTCCTTCGACAAGCTGCGCGTGCTCGCGAGCGTTTTCAACGTCTCGGTCCAGGCTTTCTCAGACGTCGTCGACCTCGAAGCCTGCGAGGTCTTGAAAAACCACGATGGCGAGCCGAAGGCTCTGGTCAACGAAGGTAACGCCGCTCTGAAGGCCGGTTCGTTCGGCCAGGCTTTCGCCTACTACGATTTCGCGCTCGACCAGCTGTGCGCCGACGGACACGTCGAGGACACGCATGAATCGATGGCGCAGACGCGCGTCAATCTCGCGATGGCATTGTCCCGGCTCGGGAAGCTGGCGCTCGCGGAGCAGGAGGTGCGTCATGCCCTGCGCTCGCCGCGCAAGCTCTCGCCGACTCTCGTAGCGCGGGCGTTCCTGATCCTGTCGAACCTCCACGCCGATCAGGGGGACCTGATCCTGTCGGAGAGCGAGGCGGAGAAAGCGCTCGAGCTGGCCAAGGCCGAAGAGTTGAAGCTCGTCGCCGCCCGCGCCCTCCACACGCTCGGTCGCGTCCTGGCTCAGAGGCAGCAGCATCTGGCGGCGATCGAACGCTATCGGGAGGCGGGCGCGTTGTACGACGCCTGCGGAGATCGGCACGAAGCGGTGCGCGTCCGCATCAACGTCGGCGACTGTTACGTCGCGGTGGGCAAGACGAAAGAGGGCGTCCGCATGCTGCGTTCGGCCCTGGCGGAAGCGCGTACGGCGGGACTCCGCCGTCTCGAGGCGCAGGCCTGGAGCAATTTGGGTGAAGCCCATTTCCGCGCGGGCGAAACGGCCCAGGCGCAGTCCTGTCTCCGTCAGTCCGACGCGCTCGCCAGCTCCCCCGAAAAGTATCCTGACGTTCTCTTTTTCAACGCGTTCTACGCGTGGAAAATGGCGAGCGACGAGGCGAACCCGACCCGGGAGAAGATCGCGTTCGGACGTCTCAAGGCGTTGCGTTCCAGTTTGGAACGCCGATTCCTCGAGGTCGAAGCCTTTGATGCTCTCGTGGAAAGGAGGCGGAGCAATGGTTAAGCTTCGCGCATGTCTCGCTCTGGGTCTCGCGACGGCGCTGGCGGGTTCCGCAACGGCCGCGTCGGCAGCGAAGAAATCAGACTCCTGGCAGGGGGCGAAGGGTTCCATCGTCGCCGATCACATTCCCGAGGTCGATGGGCCGATGATCGCGCTGGCCGGGCCTGACGGCCGCACGTGGGCGGCGTGGACCTATCGCGCGTCACGTGAGTTCGACATCGCGATATCTTCGCGCGAAGACGGCACCACGACATGGAGCGCGCCGGTCTTTTTCGGCCGGCATAGCGGATCCGACGAGCTCGATCCGGCGCTTGCCATCGATTCCGGCGGCGCCGTCTACGTCGCATTTGCGACGTCGAATCCATCGCACGTGGCGGTCGCGATGCTTGCGGTAGGGTCGACAGCTTGGTCCGAGCCAGTGATCGTGCCCGGAACAGAGGCGGCATCGTCCCCAGCGCTGCTGCTGGTGGGCGATCGATTGATCGTCGCCTTCCGGACTGCGCGCGGCGTCGGGATGGTCGATCTTCCAACCCTAGGCGGCGGGAACCAGATTCAAGGACTTGGGGACGGCCCTGACGGGGTCGATCCACTCGGCGTGAAGGGTGGTCAGCCGGTGGGTTCGGGCGGCAAGCAGCCGGCCAGCTCCAGTTTTCCGACCCCGTAGTCCGAGCCTCGAGCGTCCGGCAAGTCGTCCAGGCTCCCTACTGCGCCTTACTTTCGCCTTCATTCCGCAAAAACTCTGTCATAAACCTCTTGACACTATTCGTTTAGGTTCTTACCATCCGCGCGGTGGTCTGAAGTGGAGCAAAGTGGGCCTAGTGGTCCCACGATGCCCGCTGACCCCCCACAGGCGGCACGGGTCAAAGAGACGAGAGGTCCGACGGGCGCGAGGTTGGTTCGCGCGATCCCCCGCTCTCTCCGAGCCGGCGGAAGGAAGGCGGAGCGATGTTGCGAGGAAACTCGCTCGCGAAACTCGACGAGAAGGGCCGGCTGAAGCTACCGGCCTCGTTTCGAGCGTTGCTCGAGCCAAAGTTCGGCACGGAGTACTTCGTGACGAGCCTTCGCGGCGACTCGGTTCGCGTTTACCCCATGGACGTGTGGCTCCGGATCGAAGATCGGCTCGCGCGAGCGTCGTCGCTGAACCCGTCGGTGATGCGCTTCAAGAATGCCGTGAACTACTTCGGTCAATCGAGCCAGATGGACGCACAGGGTCGGATTCTGATCCACCCTCTGTTGCGCGACCGCGCGGACGTGCGTGGCGAAGTCGTCGTCCTAGGACAGCAGGACTTCCTCGAGGTTTGGAATCGAACCGTGTTCGAGGAGCGGCTCCACGCGGACCCGCTCACCGACGCCGATCTCGGCGTTCTGTCCGACCTTGGGATCTGACAACGGAGGGCGAAGGGACGTCATGCCGGCCGTATCCGCCATCGACTCCGAGGCGACGTTGACGTCTCCCGACGTCCCGCATCGCACGGTGCTTCTCCAGGAGACTCTGGAGCTGCTGCGTCCATCCCCCGGCGCAACCGTCGTCGACGCGACGCTGGGGCCCGGCGGTCACGCGGAAGCGCTGCTCGAACGGATCGGCCCCGAAGGCCGCCTGATCGGCATCGATCGCGACCCTGCCGCGATCGGGTTCGCCCGAGCGCGCCTGGCCCGCTTCGGCGATCGTTTCACCAGTCTGCTCGGCGACCACCGGGACGTGGTCACGCTGCTCCACGGCATCGACGTCGTCGTCGTCGACGCCGTTTTCGCCGACCTCGGCATCTCGTCCTATCAGCTGGACGACCCTTCGCGTGGTTTTGCGTTCTCGACGGACGGCCCGCTCGACATGCGGATGGACCAGGGATCGAGCGGGCCGTCGGCCGCGGATCTCGTGGCGACGCTCGATGCGTCCGCGCTGCGCGACATCATCGCGACCTGGGGCGAGGAACGACTCGCCGGGCGGATCGCGCGCGCGATCGTCCGTGAGCGCTCCAAGCGACCGATCGTGACGACCGGCGAGTTGGCATCCCTGGTGGAAAAGGTGGCCGGCCCGGCCGCGCGCCGCTTCCGGATCCATCCGGCCACCCGTACGTTCCAGGCGCTCCGCATCGCGGTCAACCGCGAGATCGAGGGCCTACCCGCGTTCGTCACCGGAGCGGTGTCGCTCCTCCGCCGCGGCGGCCGGCTCGGCGTCGTCTCGTTCCATTCTCTCGAGGACCGCGCGGTCAAGACGTCGATGCTCGGTCTCGCGCACCGTTGCATCTGTCCGCCCGGGCTGCCGGTTTGCGGCTGCGGACGGGAGGATGTCGTCCGTCTGGTGATGTCGCGCCCCGTCGTTCCGGGCCCCGCCGAGAACGCGTCGAACCCGCGCGCCCGAAGCGCCAAGCTGCGCGTGGTGGAGAGGTTGTGATGAATCGTCCCGCACCCGCATCCGACCGTGGCTGGCGAAACAGCACGCTCCACCGCGAGGCGGACAACCGCTACGCACGCTGGGTCTTGAGGCTCGTCCTCGGCGCGGCGATCGCGCTCGCGCCGCTGGCGGTCTACCTCCTGCGGACCATGTCCTACGTGGAGACGAGCTACGCCATCGAAGACCTGCGCGGCCGCGAGGCCCGGTTGATCGACGCCGAGCGCCGGCTGACCATCGAGAAAGCCGTCATGGAATCCCTCCCCGCGGTCGAGGAGCGCGCCGGCGTCGAGCTCGGACTCGAGCACCCCAAGGCCGCGCGCGTCGTTGTCGTCTCTCAAGAAGAGCTCGGCCGGCCGGCGCCGTCCGAGGCACCTCCCCATCGGCCCCCGCCGCGCTGATCGGGAAGTGAACCCATGCGCGCGTGAAGAGGACCCCGGCCGTCGTGAATCAGAGCTCGATCCGAACCCGAGTCGTCATAGTGGCGGCGGCCTTGGCCGCAGCCGCCCTTGCGGTCGCCGCGCGCCTCGGGGATCTGCAGGTGCTCGAAGCCAACCTGCTGCGCGCGCAAGCGAGACGCCAGCACCAGCAGGTCATCGAGATCGGCGGCCGACGCGGATCGATCGTCGACAGGGACGGACGCGAGTTCGCCGTCAGCATCACCACGCGCTCTCTGTACGCCCACCCCCCGCGCCTTCGGAAAGACGCCGAACGGGCCGCGCGCCTGCTCGCCCCTTACCTTGCCCGCCCCGAATCCGAGCTGCGTGCCCTTCTCGGCTCGGATGAACCGTTCGTTTGGCTGAAACGTCGCCTCGACCCACAGACCTCGCGTGCCATCGCGAAGCTCGATCCCAAGCTCATCTACAAGGGCGGGCCGATCGACTTCCAGGAGGAGCCGAAGCGCTTCTACCCGCAGGGTGCGCTCGGGGTGCACGTCGTGGGCTTCGCCGATGTCGACCAGAAGGGGCTCGAAGGCATCGAGCGCACGTTCGACGAAGCCCTCCAGGGCGATTCGACCAAGTTCCTCGCGTCGCGCGACGCACGGAACGCGATGATTCTCCAGCCGCTCCGTCCGCCGGCCACGCGCAGCCACGATGTCGTCCTCACGATCGACCTCGTGCTGCAGCACATCGTCGAGCGTGAGCTCGACCGCGCGATGGACGAGTTCGGAGCGAAGGCGGCGTCGGCAATTGTGCTCGATCCGAGAACCGGTCAGATCCTGGCGTTGGCGAACCGCCCGACGATCGACCCGCGAGCGTACGGGAAAGGTCCCGCGGAAGCACGCCGCAATCGGGCGATCCAGGACGTGCTCGAGCCCGGATCGACATTCAAGGTGGTCAGTGCATCCGCGGCACTCGAGAAGGGCACGGTCACTCCGGAGCAGCGATTCAATTGCTCGTCGTTCACCGTGGCCGGCAAGTCCTACACCGACGTGCACAAGTACGGCGTGTTGTCGGTGCGCGAAATTCTCGGACATTCGTCGAACGTCGGCATGGTCCAGGTCGGACGCACGCTTTCCAGGGAGGCCCTTCGGGACACGATCGTGCGCTTTGGTTTCGGCCGCAAGACCGGGATCGAACTGCCCGCCGAGCGCAACGGCAACATCACGTCGCTTGCAAGGATGTCCGCGACCTCTCCCGCCGCAATGTCGATCGGGTACGAAGTCGAGGTGACGCCGCTGCAGCTCGCGCAGGCTTACGCGGCCATCGCGAACGAAGGGATGCTCGTCCCGGCGCGCATCGTCCTCGGCACGCGCGACGAGGACGGACGGTTCGTCGCCGAAGAACCTCCGGAGCCACGTCGCGTGATCTCTGCGCGAACCGCGGCGACCATGACGAACATGATGGAAGGCGTCGTCCTCCACGGCACCGGTACCAACGCGCGCGTGTCCGGTTATCACATCGCGGGGAAGACCGGAACGGCGAAGAAGGTCCTCCCGGGTCGTGGCGTCTACACGACGAACGAGTACTTCGCGTCGTTCGGAGGATTCGGCCCGCTGCGCAGCCCGGCACTCGTGGGGTTCGTCGTTTTGGATACGCCCCGCGGAGGCTTCTACTACGGGGGCCTGGTCGCCGCGCCTGTCTTCTCGAGGATCATGGCGGATGCGCTGGCCTACCTACGCGTCGCCCCCGACGACGACCCGTGGGAGGGCCGTCGCGACGAGCTCCAGGCGCAGGCCGACAAGGACGCGGCGAAGCGCAGGCCGAAGCACGAGGCGAAGACCGTCGACGACCCACCGACGCTGCTCGTCACGACCCCGGGCCAAGTCCCCGATCTGCGCGGCAAAACCGCCCGCGAAGCCGTAGCGAGCCTGGTCGCCCGCGGATACCGCGCGCGCCTGGAAGGCACCGGCGTCGTCGTGCGGCAGCTCCCACCCGCGGGAGCCACGCTCCCGGCTGGGAAGGCCTGCGCTCTCCGCCTGGGAGATGCGGCCGAGATCCTCGAGGACGAACGCCGCGCACGGGCGGATGTCGCGGACAAGCCAACCGCAGGTCTTGTGGCAGCCGCGCGCTCGGCGCCGTCGGCGACGCGGGGAACGAGGAGGCGACGGTGAACGCGCGTCCTCTGGGTCCGCTCCTGGCCGAAGCCGGTGTCGTGCCGCTCACGCCGGTGCCCGCGAGCCTCCTCGTCCTCGGTGTGCGCATCGACTCGCGCGCCGTGACGCCCGGCGACCTCTTCTTCGCTCTTCGCGGCGCCGTCGACGACGGCGCGCGGCACGCTCGACACGCGGTCGCCAACGGCGCGGTCGCTGTCGTTGCCGAGTCCCCGGCGCCTTCGCCTGATCCCGGCGTCCCCTGGGTCCGCGTCGCCGAGGCGCGTCTCGCGATGGGTCTCGTCGCCCGCGAGTGGTTCGGCCGCCCCGACGAGGCGATGACGCTCGTCGGGATTACCGGTACGAAGGGAAAGACCACGGTCGCGTATCTCGTCGAGTCGATCGCGCGAGCCGCGGGACGAAGCGCGGGGCGGATCGGGACCGTCGGCTACGCCTTCGGCGGGCGCGAGACCGAGGCCGCACGCACGACACCCGAGGCGACCGACCTTTACGAGCTGCTCGCGACGATGCGTGACGGCGGCACCGAGCTCGTCGCGATGGAGGTCTCGTCGCACGCGCTCGCGCTCCACCGCGTGGCCGGTGCGCGTTTCCCCGTTGCCGCCTTCTTGAACCTCGGAAGCGACCACCTGGAATTCCACGGCGGAAGCGACGCGTACTTCGAGGCGAAAGCCTCCCTCTTCGACCGTCTCGGCCCGGGTGACACTGCGATCCTCCCCTCCGACGACCCGCGCGGGCCGGTGCTCGGCGCGCGCACGCGGGCGCGCACGCTCGTCTTCGGGCACGGCTCCGAAGCCGACGTCCGCATCGAAGAGGAGCACTCCGGACTCAGCGGATCGGCGGCGCGATTCATGACCCCGCGCGGCCGCCTCGACGTCCGCACGGCCCTTCCGGGGAGCTTCAACGTGTTGAACGCCGCCGCGGCTGCAGCGTGCGGAATCGCGCTCGGCTTCGAGATTCCGGCGATCGCCGCCGGCATCGAGGGGCTCGCGCTCGTGCCGGGTCGATTGGAGCCGGTCACGGCCGGCCAGCCGTTCACCGTGTTCGTCGATTACGCGCACACCGAGGAATCGCTCGCTGCGGTCCTCGACGCGGTGCGCGATCTGACCGTCCGCCGTCTCTTCGTCGTGTTCGGCTGCGGCGGCGACCGAGACCGCGGCAAGCGATTCGGGATGGGACGCGCAGCCGCCGTACGCGCCGACCGGATCGTCGTGACGTCGGACAATCCGCGGGGCGAGGATCCGCTCGCCATCCTGCGCGACATCGAGGCCGGCGTCGTCTCGGTCGCGGGCGCCGCGGAGCGGTCGGTGTTTTGTCCCGACCGGGCCGTCGCCATCCGGGTCGCCCTCGGTGAGGCGCGATCGGGGGACGCCGTCGTGATCGCGGGAAAGGGGCACGAAACGACCCAGACCGTCGCCGGCCGCGCGCAGCCGTTCGACGACCGCGAGGTTGCTCGCCGCGGGCTCGAGGCGCTCGGTTTCAGCGGAGAATCGCGTGCCGACGCTTAGGGTGGGCGACCTACTCCAGGCCGCCGGAGGAACGCTCCTCTCCGGGGACCCCGCCCTGTCCGTCACCTCGTACGCCATCGACACGCGCAAACTCTCCGCGGGGGGGGCCTTCTTCGCACTTCCCGGCACCAGGGTCGACGGCCATGCGTTCGTCGCGGACGCGGCCAGGGCGGGCGCCCTGCTGGCGGTCGTTGCGCGCGCGCCGTCCGGTGGCGGTCCGTTTCCGGCGGCCATGATCCAGGTCGACGACGTGGCCGCGGCCCTCGCGCGTTGCGGCGCCTATGCGCGGCAGCGTATCCGCGGCAAGGTCGTCGCGATCACGGGGAGCGCCGGCAAGACGACCACCAAGGAGTTCGTGGCGGCGGGACTCGCCACCACCGCCAAGGTCCACAAGACGACGGGAAATCTGAACAACGAGCTGGGACTTCCGCTGTCGCTCCTGTCGTGCCCCGACGACTCGGAAGGCGCGGTATTCGAGATGGGCATGAACGGACCGGGGCAGATCGGGTTCCTCGCGCGCCTGGCCGACCCCGACGTCGCCTTGGTGACCAACGTCCTTCCGGTGCACCTCGCGTTCTTCGATTCGATCGACGACATCGCCGCGGCGAAAGGGGAGCTCTTCGCCGTCTTGCGCGAGAGCGCGACCTCGGTCGTCAACCTCGACGACCGCAACGTGCGCGTCCAGGCGAGCCGCCACGCCGGACCGCGCGTGACGTTCGGCCGTGCGGAAGGCGCCGACCTGAAGCTCGAGGCGATCGCGGACACCTTCGTCCCGGGGGCGAGCTTTCGCTTCAGCCACGCGGGGCGCTCCTACGAGGCTGCCCTGAAGATCGGCGGCGCGCATGCCGCGCTCGACGCCCTCGCGGCGGCGGCAGCGGTCGTCGCCTGCGGCGTGCCGCTCGGGCCCGCGCTCGAGGCGATCGCCGGCGTCGAACCCGCGCCCGGACGGGGCCGCCTGACGCGGCTTCCGGGGGACGTCGTCGTGGTCGACGACACCTACAACAGCAACCCGGAGGCGCTCGCGTCGGTGCTCGGCACGCTCGGGGCGAGCACGCCGCCGGGGCGCCGCGTCCTCGTCATGGGCGACATGTTGGAGCTCGGGCCGCGATCGGTCGGCTTCCACCAGAACGCCGGCGAGCTCGCGGCGCGCTCCAAGGTCGCGTTGTTGATCGGCGTGGGACCGCTCGCCCGACACGCGGTCGAGGCGGCGCGACGGGCGGGGATCGAGGCCCACCTGGCGGCCGACGCCGCACAGGCCGCGCAAACCGTGCCGGGCCTGACGCGCCCGGGCGATCTCGTCGTGATCAAGGGATCTCGGGGGGTGAAGCTCGAGCTCGTGGTCGAGGCGCTGATCGCGAAACGGGGCGAGGCGGCCTGATGCTGTATCACCTGCTCTATCCGCTGCACACTTCGCTCAAGGCGTTCAACGTCTTTCGCTACATCACGTTCCGTACCGCGATGGCCATCCTCACCGCGCTTTGCGTGTCGCTCATCCTGGGACCGTCGCTGATCCGTCGTCTCCGCCACTTCCAGATCGGCCAGGAGATCCGGGAGGACGGCCCGGCCTCGCATCACGCGAAGCAGGGCACGCCGACGATGGGGGGTCTTCTGATCCTGACGGCGGTGGTTCCGACGACTCTGTTGTGGACCGATCTAAGGAACTCGTTCGTGTGGATCGCCGTCGCCGCGATGTGCGCGTTCGGCGCGATCGGGTTTTGGGACGACTACGTCAAGATCGCGAGGAAGCGCAGCTTGGGCCTCACCACGCGCGGGAAGTTCGCGCTCCAGATCACGCTTTCGCTCGCGATCGGATTGCTCCTGTACGCCATGTCCTACCAAGGCCTCTTCTCGACGCGGCTGGTGTTTCCGTTCATCAAGTCGTTCGCGCCGATGCTCGGGTTGCTCTTCCCCCTCTTCGTCGTTCTCGTGCTCACGGGCGCGTCGAACGCGGTCAACTTGACCGACGGCCTCGACGGACTCGCCATCGGTTCGTTCCTGATCGCCTCGGCGACCTTCA
>JAYUCM010000160.1:0-28653 GCA_043740355.1 Acidobacteriota bacterium
ATGCCACCGACGGAATCGCGTGCACCGACAGCAACGCCTGCACCCAGACGGACACCTGCCAGGCCGGCGTCTGCGTCGGCTCAAACCCCGTCGTCTGCGCCGCCAGCGATCAGTGCCACGTCGCCGGTGTCTGCGATCCGCAGACCGGCGCGTGCTCGAATCCGACTGTCACCGACGGAACCGCCTGCACCGACGGTAACGCGTGCACCCAGACGGACACCTGCCAGGCCGGCAGCTGCGTCGGTGCCAATCCTGTTGTGTGTACCGCGAGCGATCAGTGCCACGTCGCTGGAACGTGTGACACAGGAACCGGTGTTTGCAGCAATCCGATCGCTACGGACGGAACCGCCTGCACCGACGGTAACGCGTGCACCCAGACGGATACCTGCCAAGTCGGCGTGTGCGTCGGCGCGAACCCGGTCGTCTGCGTGGCGAGCGATCAATGCCACGTGGCCGGTGTCTGCGATTCGCAAACCGGTGCGTGCTCGAATCCGACTGTCACCGACGGAACCGCCTGCAGCGACGGCAACGCTTGCACCCAGACGGACAGCTGCCAGGCCGGCGTCTGCACCGGCGCCAATCCCGTCGTCTGCGCCGCGAGCGATCAGTGCCACGTCGCCGGTGTCTGCGACCCGCAAACCGGCGCGTGCTCGAACCCAGTCGCCAACGACGGAACCGCATGTACCGACAGCAACGCTTGCACGCTGAGCGACTCGTGCCAGGCGGGTGTCTGCACCGGCGCGAACCCCGTCGTCTGTGCCGCTAGCGACCAATGCCACGTCGCCGGTGTCTGCGATCCGCAAACCGGCATGTGCTCGAACCCGAATGCCACCGACGGAACTGCCTGTACGGACGGCAACGCGTGCACCCAGACGGACACCTGCCAGGCCGGCGTGTGCGTCGGCTCGAACCCGGTCATTTGCACCGCGAGCGATCAGTGCCACGTCGCGGGAACGTGCGACCCGCAAACGGGCGTCTGCTCGAACCCGAATGCCTCGAACGGCACGTCATGCAATGACGGGAGCGACTGCACGACAGGCGACACTTGCAGTGGAGGAATCTGTGCGGGAGTCGCCGTCCTACCTCCGGCGGAGATTCAGGGAGTGGTGATCAGCCGCGGCAGTACCACGAATCTGGCGTGGCTGGCGGTGAGTGGGGTGGTGTATGACATCGCGTCGTCGACCCTATCCGATCTCGCCTTGCACGGAACCTCGACCGCAACGTGCCTGGCCGACAATCATGGATCGAACAACTACGCGGACAATCGGCCAGACCCCGTGCAAGGCGACGGCTACTACTACCTGATCCGGGCACAGAGCGCATGCGCCTCGGGGAGCTACGGCTACAACTCGGCCGGTCTTGAGCGCCTGCCCACGGCGGCGTGCCCCTGAGCGGACGTTTCTGCCATGCTACCCGCCATGGAGAAACGATTCTCGCAGGCCACCACCCGAACACGGCGACCCGCGAGGTCCGCCGCGACTCCCCTGCTGACGCCGGGTCAGATCGTGTCCAGCCCCGAGACACAAGTCCGCTACCGGGTCGAACGGCTGCTCGGCTTCGGCGGTTACGGCCAGGTCTATCTCTCCAGGCGGCTCGGAGCCTCCTCGGAAATCCCCGAGGTCCTCTGCATCAAGGCCAGCCCCTACATCGACTCGTGGATGCGCGAAGCGTACTTCGGCCAGCTGTTGGACGGACACGCGCGGGCCATTCAGGTATACGACCGCTTTGCGGTGATGCGACCGGACGATCGTCCCCTGTACTGCCTCGCCCTCGAGTACGCCCGCCACGGCGACCTGAGCGCGTTCCTGCGGCATACCGGAAAAGCGTGGGCGGAACGGGTCGCGAGGCGCGAGATCGCCGGGATCCTGGAGGTGCTCGGGAAGCTCCACCGCGGGGAGCTGCTCCATCGCGACCTCACCCCGATGAACGTGTTCGTGTGCGACGGCCGGCGATTGAAGTTGGGCGATTTCGGCATCGTCCGCTCGATGAGCGATCGGAGCAGGCGGCCGGTACGCACGCTCAATCCCGCCATGGCCCCGAGCGAGGTCGTCGCGGGGATGGTTCCCAAGTGGCAGGCCCGCGACGACGTCTACCAGGTCGGGCAGCTCCTGGCGATGCTGGTCAAGGGCGACGCTGCGGCGCGCGTCCGCACCGCCGAGGTGCGCCACCTGTCCTGCACCGACCACCTCAAGGAGATCGTGCACAGGTGCATCGGCGCGCGTCACAAGCGCTACGAGAGCGCGGGCGAGCTCATCGAGGCCCTCAATCGCGCACCCACGCGGCTCCGCGCCGGCGCCCTGCGGGAGCTCAAGGGCATCCACCTCGCGTTCACCGGAATCCTGAGCAAGCCGCGCATCGAGGCGGCCAGGGCCGCGAAGCGGGCGGGGGCGATCGTCCACGGCGGCCCCTCAGCCCGGACGAGCGTCGTCGTGCGCGGCCGTCCCAATCCGCTACAGGCCGCCGGCCGCAACGCCGGTCTCAAGCTGATGGAGATCAAGCGCCTCCGCGAGAAGGGTCACAAGATCACTCTTCTCAATGAGACGCAGTTCTGGCGCCTGGTCGCGAGGCGATGACCTCGACGTCGATGCGGTCGCTGTGGCATCGTGTCCAGTCTCAAAAACGTTTGCGGGGGCGTGGACGTAGGAGGCCGGCATGGCGGGAATCGCAGTCAAGACGATCGACGGGAAGAGCATGACGCTTTCATCCGAGGCGCTCGATGCGCTTCGAGCCGGGCTCCGCGGCGCCTTGTGTCGTCCCGGCGAGCCCGGGTACGACGAAGCGAGAACAATCTGGAACGCGATGATCGACAAGCGCCCCGCGGCGGTCGTATCCGCGGCCGGCACAAGCGACGTCATCCAAACGGTCCGCCTGGCGGCGCAGCACGGGCTGCTCCTGTCGGTGCGGGGCGGCGGGCACAACATCGCCGGAAACGCCGTGTGCGACGGAGGGCTGATGCTCGACCTGTCGCGGATGAACTCGGTGCGTGTGGATCCCAAGGCGCGCACCGCGCGCGTCGAGCCCGGCGCCAGGCTCGCCGATCTCGACAAGGCGACACAAGCGTTCGGCCTCGCGACTCCGACCGGGATCAACTCGACGACGGGCGTCGCCGGGCTGACGCTCGGGGGCGGGTTCGGCTGGCTCAGCCGCAAGCATGGACTGACCGTCGACAACCTCCTCTCCGCGGACGTCGTCACGGCGGCAGGAGAGCTTACGCGCGCGAGCGAGACGGACAACCCGGATCTCTTCTGGGCGATCCGCGGCGGCGGCGGCAACTTCGGCGTCGTCACGTCGTTCGAATTCAAGCTCCACCCCGTCGGCCCGGAGGTCATCGCCGGGCTCATCGTCCACCCGTTCTCGGCCGCGAAGGAGGTGCTCGATGAGTACCGCCGTCTGGTCGCGAAGGCGCCGGACGAGCTGTGCTGCTGGGTCGTGATGCGGAAGGCGCCGCCGCTGCCGTTCCTCCCGCCCGAGGTCCACGGCACCGAGGTTCTCGTGCTTGCCCTCTGTTACGCCGGCGATCCTGTCGCCGGAGCGAAAGCCGTCGCGCCGTTCAAGGCGATCGGAAAGCCGATCGCCGACGTCGTCGGGCCCGCCCCGTTTGCGGCGTGGCAGACGGCCTTCGATCCCCTGCTCACGCCCGGCGAGCGGAACTACTGGAAATCGCACGACTTCGTCGAGCTCAAAGACGGCCTCATCGACGTGCTCTTGAATGCGGTCCGGCGCCTCCCCTCCCCGCAGTGCGAGATCTTCATCGGAAATCTCGGCGGCGCGATCAACCGCATCCCCGTCGAGGCGACCGCCTATCCGCACCGCAACGTCAACTTCGTCATGAACGTTCACACGCGTTGGAGCTCTCCGTCGGAGGACAAGGCGTGCATCGCATGGGCGCGCGCGCTCTACGATGCGGCCGCGCCGTTCGCGACGGGAGGGGTCTACGTCAACTTCATGCCCGACGACGAAGCCCAGCGCGTCCGCTCCGGCGCGTATGGCGCGAACTATGACCGCCTCGCCAAGCTCAAGGCGAAGTACGACCCGAAGAATCTCTTCCGCACGAATCAGAACGTGGCGCCGGCCGGCTAACGTCTGGCGACCGGCTCCAGGATCTCGTCCCGGAACAACGGCCGCCCGGCTTGCGAGGTCCAGAAGCCATAGAGCGCCGGGGCCGTGATGAAGGCGAGCGAGAGGAGCGTCGCTCCCGCGTACCAGCTCGCGGGGCGCGGCGTCAGCGGCAGTTCCGTGATCAGCGCCGTTATGTTCATCGCCGTCGCGAAGCCGAGGATGCCCGATCGGAAAAGGACGAACCCCAAGACCACCAGGAAGATCGTCTGGGAGACGAGATAGGCCGCGGTGCTCCCCGAGTCGGGCAAGAACAGCACAATTCCGACAAGCGCCACCGCAACGAACGCCGGCACGGCGCGGCGGAACAACAGCCGGAAGATCAGAAGCAGCGTGAGCGGAAAGATGACGTCCAAGAGCTGCTGGGTGTGAACCCCGAGTATTGACACGAAGGCCGGCACAGCTCCGCGGAGCGGTTCGAGCGTCCAGGGGCTCCACGACGGAAGCGCGACCGCGGCGCCCAGCCTCTGGGGAATCCAGATCTGGAGACGATCCAGCAGGGCACCGATCGCGCCGCCCGCGCACCCGATCATCAGGTCCCGGCCCACCAGGGGGTCGCGGAAGCGTCCTTCGAGCACGCGTACCCATGAGACCAGGACCTGCGGCCAGAGTCTCCGGGCGTAAGGCTCTATGGCGAGATAGAAGACATACGCGGTCCCCACCCGCCACATGGCGTACGCCAGGTGGGACATGAAGGCATCCGTCTCGGCCGGCGACGCGACGTGGTGCGCGCCGAGAAACCAGAGCATCCGGGTCGCCCCGAGGTACAGCGCGAGCCGGAGAGCGCCGCGCCGATCTCCCCGGCCCCGCCGGACGTTGCGCAACGCCACGATCCCGGCAACGACGACCACCAGGACGACGACGAATGCGCCCAGGACCTTGCCGACCCGGCTCGGGAAGCCACTCGGCGGCGACGATCCCTCATTGGGGTTGGTCCACGGCGCGACGACACGTAGCGCGACCGGTTTGCCGCTCACCGCCGCGGCTTCGATCCGTAGCGCGAACTGGAGCTTGCCGGGCCACGAGGCCGTCCAGGCCGCGCGCCGGTCGGCGAACACCGGCGGCGCCCACTCGGGGGGCACCGGCACCAGGGACTTCTCGTCCACACCGGTGGCGCGGAGGAGCGGCGCCCAGTCGACATCAGGAACCGTGGTCGCAGGTTTCGTGCTTTCGCCCGGGACGATCGCCATCGAGAGGAGGCGGCCCTCCGGATCGAGGCCGATCCGCGCCATGCCCGGCTCGTTGTTCGGAGGATCGATCATCCAGCTGGTGATGGACGCAGGCATGAGCGGCGTCAAGAGGCTCGGGCTCTCGCGATACCAGAAGATGAGCCCGCCCGGCGGCTCTGTTCGAAGCTCGTCCCAGCGCGCGGTTCCGGCCTCCTTCCGGCGGGTCAGGTCCGTGAGGTAGTCACGATCCGGCTCGAACATGAACAGACTGTCGGCACGCTTTCCGGTGTGACCGGCCTGCTCTAGGAGCTCGCGCGCCCGTTCCCGCAGGACCTCCGGCGGCTTGTCGAGGCGCACCATTCCCACGAGCGACGTGCTGGGCGCCAACGCGAAGACACCGGCAAGCGCCGCCAGAAAGACCCCGAGCGCACCCCAGGCGATCGCGGGCGCCACCGCGCCGTGCTCCCCCGCTTCGGCCACCATCTCCGGAGACGGCGTCTCACCGGCGGCCAGGGCGGCGGCGAGCGGATCGCCGCCGGGAAGCGCGGCGGCGACAGAAAGGGCGGAGGACGGCCGCCGCGCCGGGTCCGCGTCGAGGCAGCGGAGGATGACCCGTTCGACTCCAGGGTCGAACCCTTCCATGAAGCTGGAGGGGGACGAGGGTGTCGTGTCCGACGTCTTGAATGCCTTCTTGCCGGTGAACAGCTCGTACAAAACGAGACCGAGGGAGTAGAGGTCGCTGCGTACGGAAACACCCCGTCCCGCCAGCTGCTCGGGCGCCATGTAGGCCGGCGTCCCCGAGAGGATCTCGCCGCCGCCGATCTCCTCCGCGACCGCGGCAAGGCCGAAGTCGGTGACGCGCGCCCGGCCTCGCCCGTCGATCATGATGTTCGCGGGCTTCAGGTCACGGTGCAGGACGCCGGTCTCGTGCGCGGCGGCCAGGCCGGCGCAAAGCTGCCGCGCAATCTGGATCGCCTTGTCCTTCGGAACGTGGCCGATGCGGCGGAGGAGCGACGCCAGGTCCTCGCCATCGACGTATTCCATCGACAGAAAGTGCTGGCCGTCGGCCTCGCCGGCGTCGTAGATCCGGCAGACGTTGGGATGCGAGACCTGGCGCGCGATCCGCACTTCGTTGAGAAAGCGATTGAGGCGCTCGGGGTCCGCGTTGAAACCGGGCGGGAGGAACTTCAGGGCGACCGGCTGACCGAGCTTCAAGTCGTCGGCGCGATAGACCTCCCCCATGCCCCCCTTACCCAGCATCCCGACGATGCGGTAGCGGGAAGCCAGGACCGCTCCCGGGACGAATCGTGTCCCTCCCGAATTCGACGACGACGGGGTAGGCGGGAGGTTCACCGTCGGCAGCGCCGATGACGGAAGCACCGGCGCGCCGCACGACCCGCAAAAGCGGCTGCCCGGAGGAAGGGCATTCGAACAGGTCGGGCAGGCGGTCTCGGCCGGCATCGCTACCGCAACCCGTCCACGACGAACAGATCGGTGAGGAGCTTGGCGGTCGCCAGGGCCCAGTACTTCCCGTTAGGGCTGATCGTCACGGTCGTGTAGCGCAATCCTGCGGCGTCGCTCGGCGCGATCGTCTTCCACGGCGTGCGCGCACCCGTAGCGAGGTCGAGGCGGGTGATCACGATCGGCACCGTGCTCCCGCCGACGAACAGAGCCGAACCGTCGTCGGTCCACGCGAGCGGCTCCTCGCCCGCGTGCAGCCCCGGAATCGGGAGCGGCTCGCCGCCGTCCACGGGCCAGCGCATTTGCGTCCCGTTCGCGTCCTGGAGCACGACGTGCGCTCCGTCGGGCGAAAGAGGCGGACCGCTGAACAAGTCCCAGTGCACCCCCGGCGCGCCGAACGGCTTCGCCGCGCCGCTCGCGACGTCGCAGACGAAGCCCCGGGACGGATCGGAGCCGCGGCGTCCCGTGATGACGATGCGCTTGCCGTCGGGAAGCCAAACGGGAATGCCCTCGTAGCTCATGCCTTCGGGATTGGGGATCGCGTGCGTCGGCCCCATCCCCAGAGGGGAAAGGAGCATCGTCTTGGCGTCGGCCGATACGGACACCGCCGTGGTGCCATTTGGCGAGATCGCCATGCCGTCGCCGGCGGACAAGCGCGTCGCTCCGGGACGATCCGCGCGCACGAGGTAGGTCTCGTACTCCTTGGGAAGGTGATTCGAGATCAGCGCCGTCTGCCCGTTGGGCGATACGTATCGCGCGAGCGAGGATTCACCGGAGACGACCAAGTTGCGTGGCTCACTGAATCCCGCGAGTACGGCCAGCACGCTCCGCTCGTTACGATGGCTTCCCAAGAGCACACGCCCGTCGGCGGCCACGTCGAACAGCTCGATCGGCGAGATGCTCGAATAGACGACCCGATCGTGGCCGGCGAGATCGAAAGCGTAGAGCGCAAAGCTGGTGTGGTCACCGCGCACGCCGGTGAACCAGACTTCGTCGCCGCGAGGCGCCCAGGCGATGCCGATGATCGCGGTTATGTCCGCCGCCACGGTGGTCTTGTGACCGGACCGGTCCACGACGGCGACATCACCGCGATTGTCGGCCCAGACGGGGTGGTCGGCGAACGCGATGCGCTCGCCGTTCGGTGAGATGCGGACGTCGCAGATGTATCCGGCGGTCTTGTGGAGGACCTTTCCGGCGGGATACTCGAGCTGATCGTAGCCGTCCACCCGGTGGACGATGGCGAGCTGCGATCCGTCCGGCGACCAGTCGGCCGCGCGGACGTGCTCGAGGATCTCACGCGGGCTTCCGCCCAAGAGCGGAATGCGGGCGAGTGTGCCGTCTCCCATCCAACCGCGGTACGCGAGCCCGAGCGCGACCGCCATCTCTCCCGTCTTTGCGACCGAGAGGAGCTCGCCGGGAGGCATCACGATCGGCGTCGTCTCGTTGGAATCGGTGCGCGCCAGGTAGAGCTTGATGGGCGGCCCGTCCCACGCGGCGCTGTAGACGATCGTGCGGCCGTCGGGCGCGAATCGGGCGGCCCGCATCATCCCTCTCGCGAAGGTGTGGCGATGGAACTCGACCTCGCGGGCGGTCGCGCCGACCGCGCGACGGTGCGCCATCCACCAGCCGAGCGCCGCAGCGGCGACGATCGCCAGCAACGCGACCCCGGCGAGAATCGGCGTCCTCGTCGCACGCACTCGCGGGACAGGCGCTGTCTTCCCATCGTCGGGGATGTCGTCCAAGAGGAGTCCGGCGTCACCCGCATCCCGTAGGCGCCGCTTCGCGTCCTTCTCGAGGCAGCGCCGGAGCAGGCGCCGCACGGAAGCGGGGGTCGCGGCCGGTAGCTTGTCCCAGTCGGGCTCCCCCGTCACAACCGCGGCCAGAACGTCGGTGACGGTCGGGCCGTCGAACGCCTTCACCCCGGCGAGCATCTCGTAGAGCACGCAGCCGAACGCCCAGAGATCCGTGCGCCGGTCCACCGCCTGCCCGCGCGCCTGCTCGGGGCTCATGTAGGACGCCGTGCCGAGGATCATCCCCGCCACGCTGCCCGCCGACGTCACGGTCGCCGAGCGTCCCGTGTTGGGCGCCGCTGTCTCGAGTGCCTTCGCCAATCCGAAGTCGAGCACCTTGATCTGGCCTTCGGGGGTCCGCTTGACGTTGGCGGGCTTCAAGTCGCGATGGATCACGCCGCTGTCGTGCGCCGTCTCGAGCGCGGTGGCGATCTGCTTGGCGGCATCGAGCGCTTCACGGATGGGGAGTGGGCCTCGCGCGAGGATCTGCGAGAGGTCCTCGCCGCGCACGAGCTCCATCGCGAGGAAGCGCAGCCCCGCGGACTCGGGGAATCCGTGGATCGCGGCGATGTTGGGGTGGTTGAGCGAGGCCAGAACCTTCGCCTCGCGCTCGAACCGGGCCATCCGCTCCGGGTCTGCTGCGAACGCGGCAGGCAAGACCTTGATCGCGACCTCGCGGTCGAGGGTCGTATCCACGGCCCGCCACACCTCGCCCATCCCTCCCTCACCGACTTTGTCGACGAGGCGGAAATGGAGGAGCGAGAGACCGGGTGTCAGGGGCATCGACGCGGATTGTATCCACGGGCAGGCACGACCCACCGCCGCTGCCTCTCCGATTTGTATCTCGTCTCCGGCGCCGAACGATGCCCAGGCTCTCCACGAACGAGCTTGCGTTTGCTACCTACTTACGCTCTACTTTCGTCTATGGAGATCCGACGAGAACCACCCAAAGGACGCGGCGCGACGGTCAACCCCGCGGGGCGATTCGAGCCCCGGCGCGTGGAAGCCGAGTGGGACGATCGGATCGACGGCGACGAACCGCCGCCGAATCCGGCGACGGAAGTCTTCGTCGACCACGCGCGCACGGTGCTGACGCGAAACGACTCCCCCGACATCCCGTTCGACGTATCGCTGAACCCATACCGCGGGTGCGAGCACGGCTGCTCGTACTGCTTCGCGCGGGCATCGCATCCGTTCCTCAACATGTCGGCCGGGCTGGACTTCGAGACCAAGATCTTCGCCAAGGTGGACGCACCCGCTCTGTTGAAGCGGGAGATTTCGAAGCCCGGCTACAGGTGCAGACCGATCGCCTTCGGGACCAACACCGATCCCTACCAGCCGATCGAGCGGAAAGCCAGGATCATGCGCGGCATCCTCGAGATCCTCGTTGCGCACCAGCATCCCTTCAGCATCGTGACGAAATCCGCTCTGATCCTTCGCGACCTCGATCTGATCGCGGACGCGGCGGCTCGAGGGCAGGCCGCCGCGTTCTTGTCCGTGACGACGCTGGATGCGGGTCTCGCGTCCCGCATGGAGCCGCGCGCCGCTGCGCCTCGTCGCAGGCTCGCCGCCCTGTCGACGTTGGCGCGGGCCGGCGTTCCCTGCGGCGTGCTCGCATCTCCGATGATCCCGGGGCTGAACGACCACGAGCTCGAGCGCATCCTCGCGGCCGGGGCCGAGGCCGGCGCGACGATTGCCGGGATGATCCTGGTCCGCCTGCCCCACGAGGTGAAAGAGGTGTTCGCGTCGTGGCTTCACATTCACGAACCCTCGCGCGCCGCGAAGATCCTTTCCCTGATCGAGCAATCCCACGGCGGGAAGCTGTACGAGGCGGCGTGGGGCACGAGGATGACCGGCCGGGGGCCGTACGCGTCGATGCTCAGACGCCGGTTCGACGTCGCGTGCGCGCGGCTCGGGCTGAACCGTGAGCGTCCCGTGCTCGACCCGTCGCGGTTCACCCGGCCGGCGCGCGACTCCTCGCAACGCTCGTTGTTCGAAAGCGATCCTTCGACGCACACCGCCCTTCAGTGAGCGTCACGTCCGCGTTTTGGGGTGTTCACCCCATGGAGACCGAAATGCGCGGTGGTTAGCATCGCCGTCTGCAACCGCCGCTCCATGAAACGTGGTCGTCATGGGCTTGATTGAATGGATCATGTTCGTACTGGGAATCGCCGACGCGAACGGCTGGCAGCCCCGCGGGTCGCGGACCAAAACCACGTCTGAGCCTGCTTGATTTCGCAAGGAAGGCGAAACGACCAAGCCGCGCGACTCGCGTCGCACGGCTTGGCCACGTTCGGCTAGTCGCTCTACTTCGCTGCGCCCGCCCTCTTGATGGTGAAGCCCGAGAAGTCGATGCCGACATCGACGCCTTCTCCGGTTCCCGCAAGCGCCAATGAAACATTGCCCTTGGTCATGACCTCGGCCGCGGCCGCTTTGCCGGCCCCCGCATGCGCGGAGGCGGTGGCATACGAGCCAAAGATATCGTTGATCGATTTGACCCCTGAGATCTCAGCCTTGCCGTTGAAGATCTCGGTCTTTCCGAACGTGAGGCCGCCGCCGTGCACGCTGAGCACGACCTGCGCGGTCTCGCCGTTGTTGCACGTAATCGTCCCCTCGCCCTTGGCGGTCTTGTAGACCGCCGACCAGCCCTTGAGGGTGTACGTCATGTCACAGTCCTTCGCCGAAGCGACCGGGGCCAGAATCAAGAAGAACGAGGCCACGGCCGTCATCGCGATTGCTCCGCTGCGCTTGCTCGTCATGGCTCAACCTCCTTTGGAAGACGAAAGAACACCCCGAGATCTTGGGAGCGAACCCGCTCGGGCGCCATAGGGTGTTTCCCCCACCCCCTTCGCGCAGACGGAAGCCCGAATTGACGTCGCGGCGCCGCGCGCTAGGTCGTGCATGCCCAACGGCCGGGCAGCGTCTCGACGAAGGCGCGTATCTCGTCCCGGACTCTCCGGTAGTGTCCGAGAGCGGCTTCTTCATCGATCTCGCCCGCCGCCAGGTGCGGCGGATCGTCGAAGCCGGCGTGCAGCCGCTTGACCTTGCCCGGGAAGACCGGACACCTCTCGTTCGCCTTGTCGCACACCGTGACCACGAGGTCGAAGTCCTCGCCCATCGATTCTTGGACGTGCTTCGAGCGGTGTCCGGAGAGGTCGACCCCCACTTCGCGCATGACGAGGATCGCCCGCGGGTCGACGCTCGCCGGAGCCGTCCCGGCGGAGGACGGCTCCAGTCGATCGCCGTGGAGCTTTCGGGCCCAGCCCTCGGCCATCTGACTCCGGCACGCGTTCCCGGTGCAGACGAACAGCACCTTGACTCGAGTCATGGCTTGTCCTCCGGTTCGCATCGCGACTACCGCAGGCCGACGAGGCCGCGCACGGATTCGATCAGCTTCGCGCTGTCGTAGCCGATCCCGTCCTTGAAGACGGTCTCGACCTTCTCGATGTCGGCGATGGTCGTCGACGGGTCGCCGTGAATGACGACGATGTCCGCGGCCTTGCCGACCGCCAACGTGCCGATCTGCTCGAGCTCGCCGAGAAACTGCGCGCCGTTCGACGTCGCGATGTGAATCGCCTCGACGGGGGTGAAGCCGGCCTCGACGAGAAGCTCGATCTCGCGCTGATCGCCGAAGCCGGGGATCACGCCGCCGTACCCGGTCGGATCGAGCCCCGCGAGGAGCAGTCCGCCGGCCTTGGCGAAATCGTGCTCGAACTGCAGCTCCTTCTTGAAGAGCGCTGCCCAGGGCGACGCGGCCGCGTCGTCCGAGATCGACGAGCGCACGCGCAGGTACGACACCTTCGACGCTTCCGTCATCGCATCGAGCACGCGCGCGGCGAGGGGCGCGCGTCCGGGCACGAACGTCTCGAAGACCGGCAGCGTCGACGTGATCGCGACGTTGTGCGCGACGAGATCGCGAATCATCTCCTGCACGGGCGCGCTGCCGACGTCGAGCTTCTCCGCCATCTCCTTCGCCGCCGCCTTGGGGTCCGGGCACACGCCCGGCTTCTTGCCCGAGAAGAACTCGGTGTCGACGGCGAGCCCGTGCTCGAGATTGTCGATGCCGATCGCCGCAGCCTCGCGGAATCCGACGGCGCCGAGATGCCCCGTGACCTTCACGCCGCGCGCGTGCGCCGCCTTCACGAGCGCGGCAAGCTCGGCGGGCGTCAGGTGCATGTACGCCTTGAACGACGTCACGCCCTCGTCCATCCAGTACTCCGCCGTCCGCCGCGCGTCCTCCGCGTCGCGGAGCTGCCGCATCTGCGGCGTGTACGCGCCCTCGCCCTCGAGATAGGGGCCGGTGATGCGCATCTTCGGCCCGAGCATCGCGCCTAAGTCGATCGCGCGCTTGATCTCGAGATCGGTGTAGGGCTCGACGCTCCCCGTCGTGCGCATCGTGGTGACCCCTCCGGCGAGGTAGAGACGCGGGAAGCTCGTGGCGTGCTCGCCGTACATCGCCGGCGGACCGCTCGGCGTCGGGTAGTACATGTGCTCGTGCATGCCGACGATGCCGGGGATGACGCTGTAGCCCGCAAGGTCGAGAGCGGTCGCGCCGTCCGGCACCGCGACGGTCGCGTCGCTTCCGAGCGCCGTAATCTTTCCGCCGGCGATGACGAGCGTCTGCTTCTCGCGCGCGGCCGCGCCTGTGCCGTCGATGACGCGCACGTGACGCAGCGCGACGGTCGGGGCGTCGACCTTCACGAACGCCTGAAGCGCGGGCGGGAGCGGCGCGCGGGGCGGTGTGGGAGGCGTGCCGACGGCTCCGAGCGCGACGAGACCGAGCCCGATCCAACGCATGAGCGATCCTCCTGGCGGTGAGAAGCCGACGCGGCCGGCAGCTTAGCGCGAATCGTTCGGTGAACGGAGGGTTCGCGTCAGCAGCGCGGGAGGTCCGGATTGGCCGCCAGGAATTCGGCCGCCCAGCGGTAGTGCGCCAGGAGCTCCGGGCACGGAGCATGAAGCAGCGCGATCGCGGCGTAGAGCGCCTCGACCGAAGCCAGGCCGTTTTCCGGATCCAACATCAGCTTGCTGCGGCGCGGGTAGGCCGTCACGAGCTTCGGCAGACGGCGCCGGAGGAGGTCCCCGTCGATGCGCTTCGACAACGTCGGCAGACGGCGCCACGTGCAGTCGACGAGCAACAGCCCGATGCCGCGATCCTCCGGCCCGAGCTCTTCCCCTTTGGGATCGAGCCAGACGCGGCGCCCGGCGTCGACCCGCTGCTCGCCGTGCACGGGCACGAAACGCACTCCCTCCATGCCTCGAAGCGGCGTGAGCGAGCATTTCTTTGCCGGCTCGCGCGGGTCGTGCACGATCAGGATGTCCACGCGACGAGTCAGCGGCCGCGGTCCGATCGGAGATCCGGCGCGCTCAGGCCCGCGATCGGGGGTGCGATGCCGGTCGATGCCGGCGCGCTTTCCATCGACGGATGCCACGCGTACAGGAGCGTGCGGTCTTTGACCTCGTTGATCAGCGTGCGGGCAATCGCTTGGCGGACAGCCGGGCAGCCGTAGCTGCGTCCGAGCCGGCCCAGCTCATGCGCCGCCCGCTGTCCGACGTAGGCCGCGCCGTGGAGCACGATGGCGCGCGCTTCGGCCCGGTCGTTCAGCCCCGGTTCCATCCCACGCAGGCGCAGCGAGTAGCCGTTCCGGCCGTTGTACGTCGTGCCGGTGACGAACGACCCGAGCGACGTCATGAGGCTGCCCTCCTCGTTCGAGAACGATTGAGCCAGGTCCTCGCCCGAGTTCCGGCCGTGCGCGACCAACTCGTGGAAGAGCAGTCGCCGAGCGACCAGATCGAACACCCACATCCGCTCGATCGTCGAGGGCAGGCCGTAATCGATCACGGTCAGGAGCGGGCGGGAGAGCTCCCCCCGGGAATCCATCGCTCTCCAGGCGGAAAGCGCCGCCCGGAGCGCCCCGGGCCGAATCGTCGGCGCAGCCTGCAGCAGGGTCATCTCCAGGTCGCTTCCGTTCGTGACGAACGCCGGCAGTGACGCCCGAGCGGCCGGCGCTCCCGAAACCGCCACGGCGGTCGCGGCGCGGGCGGGCGGCACCCTCGCCAGCAAGGGCAAGGTCGACATGACCAGTAGGCGACGCACCTTTTTCTTCATCATGTACACACTATAGGTCGTGGCGGGCGCGAAGTCCCCCAGGCCACGCGGGGACGGCCCTTTTCGGCTCAGGGGTTGGTGGGACGGGCGGCTTCCTTCGCGCCCGACGCCGGGCCTCCCGAGACGTGCGACGTCACGCGATCGAGCGCGCTCTGTTGCGGCCCGTCGAATTCGTACACGTCCGGACTGAAGTGCAAAGCGCTGGCCTCGTCGACCCAGGCCGTCAGGTAGACGATGTGGATCGGCACCGGCGGTTTCACCGCGAGGTGCCGCTCCTCCGCCTTGCCCAGCGCTTCGCCCAGGGCGTCCTCCGACGATGCTCCCAGCAGCAGCCGCGCCAGCTCGAGCGGTTTTTCCACGCGAATGCAACCGTGGCTGAGATCGCGGTCGAGCTTGCCGAACAGGCCGCGCGCAGGCGTGTCGTGCAGGTAGACGCCGAAATCGTTCGTGAGCTGGAACTTCACCCGGCCCAGCGCATTCTCCGGTCCAGGATCCTGCCGCAGGCGATACGGGAATTCTCCCTCGCCCAACGCGCCCCAATCGACTTTCTTCGGGTCCACATCGCGAGCGTTCTCCTCCGAACCCTTGAGCAGACGGAGGCCGCGCTTCTCGAGCGCCTTCGGGTCCTTCCGGAGCTCGGGCAAGTACTCTCCGAGGGCGATGCTCTCCGGGACGTTCCAAGGAGGGTTGATCACCGCCGCGACGATTTGATCGCTGAATACCGGCGTCGGCGTGAACGCCTTCCCCACGACGATACGCGCGCGCCACGCGGCGACCCCGCCCTGCACGAGCTGGAGCTCGAACCCGGGAATGTTGACAAACAGATGCGGATCGCCGAGCGCTCGCGGGATCCACCTCCAACGCTCGAGGTTCAGCTCGACCTGCCGAATCCGCCGCTCGACCGGCACGTTCATCGCCTCCAAGGTGATTGCGCCCAGCTTCCCGTCCGGCTCGATTCCGTGCCGCTGCTGGAAGCGACCGACCGCGTCCGCCAGCGGCTCGTCGAATCGATCGTTCGAGCCTGCGATCGCCCCGGTTTCGGGCACCGCCTCTCCGCGAGGTTCGGAGAGACGCTGCCGCAGGAGGGCGACCCTCGGTCCTCGCGACCCCCGTTCGAGCTTGGGCCCATCGGGGATCGACGGCCAGCCTCCCGCCGCGCCGACCTCACGCAAGGTCTTCAGCGCTTCGCGCAGCCGCGCATAGCCCGTGTGCGGCGGCGGCAGCGTGTCGAGCAGCTTCGAAAGCATTTCGCTCTCCTGCGCCCGATCCAACTTGGTCAGCGGGTCCAGCTCCGGGCTATTCGTGTGCCAGTCGTTTCGGATCTCGTCGGGGTGCACCCTGCCGGTGGACAGGTCGGATGCGTACCGGAAAAATGAGGCGGTCATGAGCAGATCGAAGTCGGCCAGACGCGCGACCGCGGCATCGTCGAACGGAGCCTTGCCGATCTGCGCCCCGAGGATGTCGAGCCGGCTCAGCGCGTAGTCTTCCGGGTGCAATCCGTGCTCGCCCGCGCGTCGTAGCGCGTCGAGAAGTGTCGTCGTCGCGGGGAGGATCTTGCCGGCATCGTCGCACCACGCGAGCCGATGCCCGTTCTTGGCGTAGAACGTTTCAAGCGTCTCGCGCGTCGGGAAGACCTGGTTGGTCGGGTTCTTCCCCCCCTCGGTGGGTACGGGGGCGCTCCTCAGCTGGCGTGCCAGCGCCTGCTCGACCTCGTCAGGCGACAGGTCCGCACGCCCCGCGCCGACGACGGACGTCAATCGTTCCGCGAGACGCCTCGGAATGGGGTCTTGCGGAGTACACGCCGCCGAGAGAAGGACGACGGAAAATGCGAGCCCGGCCCGTAGAGTGAGCAGCATGGGGAAGAACCACCATGCTCGCCACGCAGGTCGCGCGACGAGCTGAGGAGTTAATCGTCCCTGGCCGAGCTGACTCGCGGCTGGAACCGGGGTTGACCCGGGTTCTGCGGACGCTCCCGAAGAGCCCGGCGTTGGCGCAGCACGTCCCAGCAGCGGTCGAGGGCAACATGGATCTCCATGAGCCGGAGACGATCCGAATCCGCAAGTGTTTGCTGCGCAAGGAGCCGTTGCTCCTCCTTCACGAGCCGCTCGATGTGCTCGCGTGTCGGCGGATCGAAGGTCTGGTCCGGCACCGGTGAACCTTTCGGCCGAAGTCGGTCGGCCCTGACCAGCGGCACGTCGACGAGGTGCTTCGAGAGGAAGCGGGTGCGCTCGGCGTCCGTGATCTCGAGGACTCTGCCGCTGGATCTCACATCGACACATTAGGAGACGGGCGAAACCGCTTCCATGGGGTGTAACCCCACCCGTGAGATGATGGGCGCGGCTGGGAGCGTATCCTGCCCGTGTTTCGTCAACTTTTATCAAGGAGGTTCCCCATGTCGGTCGCCAAAGTCGTGGAGATTTACTCGGAGTCGAGCAAGAGCTTCGACGACGCAATTCAGCAGGGCATCAAGCGCGCGGGCAAGACGCTGAAGAACATGCGCGGCGCCTGGATCGCCGAGCAGAAGATGGACATCGAAAAGGGAAAGATCGTCCGCTATCGCGTGGCGTTGAAGGTCACGTTCGTCCTCGCGGACTGAGCCCTGTTCACCGGCCCTTGAACCGGTTGCACAGGAACGCCAGCAGGTAAACGATCACCAGAATGAGCCAGATGTTCTTCATGCCGATCAGCATCGACAGGTATTCGATCGAGCCCCCCGCCATCGCGCCGACCATGTTCATCCCGAACGGCAGGCCCACTTCCGGCTCCCGCTTGAACAGCGAGCTGAAAGAGACGCCTGCGCAGAAGACCGGCGTACCGATGAGCGCCGCCGCCCCCAACACCCGCAGCGGGAACGAGAATTCGAGAAGCGTCTGCACCGGAAAGACGAAGTTGATCGCCAAGGCCGCGAGCAGCGCGCCCCAGGCGACGCCGGTCGGGACGCTCGGCCAGCGTTCGAGCAGGTAGTTGGCGAGGAACACCGTCAGCAGCACGCACGCAAACACCACCGCGCTGACGACCCACGTCGAACCGAAGGCCAAGGCCAGCCTCACGATGGCGGCCGATTCCATCAGGCTGAAGCCGACCCCCAGGAAGAAGAAGTCCAGGTGGTATTGCGTCGACCGTTCCAGCTTGCGCAAGACCGTGATGACAACCGCGATCATGGCCCCGATCAGCGCGAGCACCTGGAGGTAGAGGTTGGAGATGACCGGGTACTCCAAGTAGATGTAGGGCCAATTGTCGGTCGATGCGATAGCGGCCTTGAACTGGCGATCGGTTTCGGGGTCGGACGCGAAGGCCGGAACGTCCTTGGCCGCGATGATGGTGGTATTGAAGAGGTAGTTGTCCTGCAGCCGGTGCATCTGCAGCGCACCTGGAAACGCGGACGCCACCGTGGCGTAGATCCGGCCGAGGAACCACGGCTTGAAGACCGAGTAATACGCCGCCAGCATCCCGCCGGGCTCGAGGACTTTGCGGGCGTCCTTGAAGCATTCGGTCGTGTAGATGTAGTTGTCGAGCCTCAGGTTGGTCTGGCCCGCGAGCAGAGTCTGCGAATCCAGCGTGCCGAAGACGACCATGTCGTAGCGGTCCGTCGCGTTCGACAGGAAATGCCGCCCGTCGTCGATGACCAGCCGCACGGCCGAATCCTGGTACGGGCGCATCGGGTTGAACTCTCGGCCGATCGCCGCGATCTGGGGATCGATCTCGACCGCGGTGATGTCCCGCGCGCCGTTTCGCAGAGCGATGTTCACGTCGTTGCCCGTCCCCGCGCCGAGGATCAGGATCCTCTCCGGCGCCCGTCCGTCATGGAGCCGGCGGTATTCCCGGTACGGGAGACCGAACTTCTCCGCCATCCTCACCGCGGTCGGTTGGAACTCGGGCTGCTCGGACTGGAAGTTGATCGCCTCCTGGTGGAAGCTCGAGTTCACCCACACGGTGATGCGCTTCGCATCCACCAGGTACTGGACGAAGTAATACGGGCTCCACCGCCAAGAGTAAGGCGCCATCACGAAGCACAGGAATGCCAACGCCGCGACGACGTGCGCGAGGCGCATGTTCGGGCGCTCGCACATCGTCAGCGCCCACGTCACCCCCGTCAGCGCGATGAGGGCCCACGGCGGAGTGCCGAAATACGACAGTAGCGCGAACACGATCGTGCCCAAGAAGCTCCCCATCAGGTCGTAGCCATACGCCGTGAGACGCGGATGCCCTTGCATCTCCCGCGCGAGCGCCCGGCCCATCGTCACGAACGGCACCGCCGATACCGAAAAGACCGTGAACGCCGCCGCGACCAAGGGCATTCGATAGAAGGGCTTGAAGCGCTGGTCCGCTTGCAGCCAGTAATGCACTTCGCCGGGCATCTCGTAGACGGTGATGCCTCGAGAAACCATCACGAACGCAAAGATGAGCATCAGCCCCACGGCGAACAGGTAAGGCGACACTTCGCGTTTCCAGAGGATGCAGCCCAATCCCAAGCCGAAGAACGCGGAGAACAACAAGAGGTTGGTGAAATACGAGATGGCCTTGATTTCCGACGGGATGAACCGGATCAGCGCCAGCTCCAAGACCAGGATCAGGAATGAAATGAGCGCGATGCGCGACGGGTGCCGGCTGACGGGCACGACTGAAGGTCTGGGTGCCGCGCTCGCTCGCCTGGCCTGCCTTCGACTGGTCTTCACACGATCTTTGGACACGGTCGGATCATAACCTCGACGCGCGCGACGCAAAAAAGCGGCATGGGCACACGGGCGTGTCCGAGAGCGCCCCTAGGGCGGGAGCCTCTCCTTCACCCCGTCGGAGGATGTGTACTTCGTCGTACAATCCCCCCCCGATCGTCCGTATCAGTCGATTGTGGAGGGGGCTCTATGTCGAAGGTATTCCGGAGCATCGGCGCGGTGATCGTGGGCTTCGTCGCCGCCAGTGCGGTGATGCTGTTGATCGAAACGATCAACGGTCATGTCCTGTATCCGGAGGTCGGGAAGCTGGCGGAGGGCGTGACCAACAAGGAGGAGATCAGGGCGATCATGGCGAACGCCCCCGTCGGGGCGTTTCTTGTGGTTCTTCTCGGCTGGACGCTGGGGAGCCTTCTGGGCGGATTCCTCGCCGCATGGATCGGCTCGAACGCTCCGGTAGCCCACGCTCTGGTTCTTGGCGGGTTGCTCACGCTGGCCGGTATCGGCAACAACCTCATGCTCCCTCCGCCGGCATGGTTCTGGATCGTCAGCCTGCTGGTCTTCCTTCCCGCCGCCTACGCCGGCGCACAGTCGGCGCCGAAAGGAAACCAGGCAAAGACCTGAGCCTCGCGACTGTAGACCCACCTCCCCTTCAACGAGTGTCCGCGAAGACTTCGGCCTTGATGAAGGCGAAAAGCTCCGCGTTGATCTGATCCTTGTTCGTCGTGCACATGCCGTGCGGAAGCCCCGGAAGGACTTTCAGCGTCGCTCCCTTGACGAGCTTGGCAGCCGCGAGGGCCGAGGCGCCGATCGGCACCATCTGGTCGTCGTCGCCGTGCAGGATGAGGGTCGGCACGTCGAACTTCTTGAGGTCTTCTGTGAGGTCCGTCTCGGAGAACGCCCTGATGCAGTCGTGCGCCGCCGGGAGACCGGCCATCATTCCCTGGAGCCAGAATGCATCCCGCACGCCTTGCGAGACCTTGGCCCCCGGCCGGTTGTAGCCGTAGAACGGCATCGTGAGGTCCATGAAGAACTGCGAGCGGTCCGCGAGAACGCCCACGCGAATCTGATCGAACGCCTCGATCGGTGTGCCGCCGGGGTTCGCGGGTGTCTTGAGCATCAGCGGCGTCACGGCGCCGATCAGCACGGCCTTCGCAACACGTTTGGTGCCGTGCCGGCCGATGTAGCGCGCGACCTCGCCGCCGCCGGTCGAGTGGCCGACGTGAATCGCTTTTTTCAGATCGAGGGCTGCGACGAGCGCCGCGAGATCGTCGGCGTACGTGTCCATGTCGTTGCCGTTTTTGGGTTGGCTCGAGCGACCGTGGCCGCGGCGGTCATGCGCGATGCATCGGTACCCCTTGGACGCGAGGAACCACATCTGATCCTCGAACGCATCCGCGGACAGCGGCCAGCCGTGGCTGAAGACCACCGGCTGCCCGGTCCCCCAGTCCTTGTAATAGATCTGCGTGCCGTCTTTGGTCGTGATGGTGCTCATGTTCGCTCTCCTTTCCGACGTTGGGATTCTACTCCTTTCGCCTCGCAGCGCAGGGCTTTGAAGGCTGCGTTGACGTTTATGCCGGGTGCAGATCCGTATGTTCCCGGTCGATTTCGAGCTGCAGATCCTGGTGGTCGCGATCGTTGATCTTCCCGGCGTCGCGCAGCCGCAGGAGCTCGGCGGTTCACGGTGTCGGTCGGCGACAGGACAGCGCCCATGAGGAAACAGACCGCCCAAGGAAGCTCGGGGATCAAGGCCTTGGCCGCGAACCCGACGGCCAGGATCGTGAACGCAACGAGGCCGATCGCCAGCGACAGAATGGGTCGCAACCAGCGATGGAAATCGCGCCACGAGGCGCGCCACGCCTCGGAATACAGCAGGGGCGGCAGGAACACGGAGAGGACGACGTGGGGCGCGATTTCCACCGGGGCGAGCCCGGGGAGAAGGGCCCATGCGATTCCGGCCAGGGCCATCAAGACCGGCGGCGGCAACCCGACCCGCGGCGCGACGATCGACGCCAAGCCGATCAATCCGAGGACCGCGACCAGACCTGGAAGGAGCTCGCTCATGAGAGGTCGTACATGATCGGCGGCACGGCGAGGAGATTCAAGGGGCCCGTCCGAGGCGGGCAAGCTCTACGTCGGAGTCGCCTCAGAGGAGATGACGATGAGGGACGAGCTACCCCTCGGCCCGGCGTTGTTGCAGCACGTCACAGCACCGGTCGAGGGCGACGTGGATCGCCTTGATTCGAAGTTGATCCGAATCCGCGAGGGTTTGCTGTGCGAGGAGCCGATACTCTTCCTTCACGAGCCGCTCGATGTGCTCGCGCGTGGGCGGAATATCGACGAGGCGCCCGACGCCGAGAACGGAACCCTGAACTGCGTGTCTCATGGAGCAGCTTCCTTTTCCGGTGAGGCTGTTCGACCCCACCTGCGGACACGTTAGGCCTTGAGTCGGAGCTCCTCCATGGGGTGTAACCCCACCCGTGAGCGGAGACTGATGATGTCGGTCGCCAAAATGGTGGAGATCGGTCCCGACCTTGCCGATGGTGGGACGAAGCTACTCGGTGATGAGCGTTACTTCCAGTTGATTGTCGACGTTCCCAGGGGGGCGTGCCTCACCGCGATCTCACCGATGAGACGTTTTTCCTTGGAGGTGTCCACCGGCCCGCGCAGCGTGACCTTCAGCGCATGGGTGATGATCTTCACGTTCTGGGCGTTCACGGACAGGTTGTTCTCGGCCATGATTTCCTTGCGGATCTTCGCCGTCGGCGCCAGATCGGCCTTGTCGGTGCCTTGAACGATCGGCGTGAGCGTCTGGTTCGAGCGCTCGTTCAGGTTGCGTTCCGTGTTGTCGGCGACGTCCTGAGCCAGGGCGGAGAATGCGAGAACCAACGCGGCCGAGGCCACGATCATGTGTGTTGATCTCCATTGCATGTCTTGAAGTTACGCAGGCAAGCAGCCGAATCCCATGGGGTGTTCACCCGCCGTCCATGACCCGGGACGACGGCCTATCGCCAACCTACGCGCGGGGGCGCCCGTCTCGGAGTCTATTATCAGCCCATGACGGAACGCTCCAAGATCGCCGTCTTCGGTACGGGCGCCGTCGGAGGCTACTTCGGTGCTCGTCTTCTGGCTGCGGGTGAGAACGTCGCATTCTTAGCCCGCGGAAGCCAGTTGGAGACTCTCCGGCGCGACGGGCTTTCCGTCGTCAGTCCCAACGGCGACCTCCATCTTCGCGAGCTCGTCGTCAGCGACCGTCCGGAAGACATCGGCCCCGTGGACGTGGTCTTGTTCTGCGTGAAGCTCTACGACGCCGAGGAGGCCGCGGCGCATCTTGCGCCGCTCCTCGGCCCCGAAACGGCCGTCGTCACGCTTCAGAACGGCGTGGACGTCCGCGACCTCTGCGCGCGACGCGTCGGTGCCGATCGCGTCGTCTCAGGTGCGGCCTACATCATGGCGTCGCTCGAAGCTCCAGCCCGGATACGCCACACGGCCGCGGACACACTCCTGTTCGGCGAGCGGGACGGCGCACGCTCGGCACGACTTGCGGCCTTGGAAGCCGCCGGAATCAGGGCCGGCTTCCATGCAACGCTCAGCGCGTCGATCGACGTCGATCTCTGGATCAAATTCGTCCGCCTCGCGACGTGGGCGGGAATAACGACCGTCTCGCGCTCCACGGTGGGCGTCATACGCGACGATCCGGCTCTCGCCGCGATGATGCGCGCCGCTCTCGACGAGGCGATCGCGGTGGGACGCGCGCGCGGCGTCCCGTTGCCCCCGGATATTGCGGACGAGACAGGAACGCTCGTGAGCTCGTTCCCCTACGAAGCAAAGTCTTCGATGCTCGAAGACCTCGAACACGGCCGGCGCCTGGAGCTCCCTTGGCTGAGCGGCGCCCTCGTCCGGATGGGGCGCGAGGCCGGCACGCCGACGCCGGTCCACCAGTTCATCGTGACGGCGCTCGGCCCGTTCGTCGACGGTAGACCCGGGCCGTGATGCGTCGAGCGCGCTGAGATCCTTCGGCTGGTCCCAGCGCGGATTGCCGCCTCTTTTCCGGCCCCGCGCCGATGTGAGAGCGTAAAAAGGCGATTCTTGCGAAAAGCGGCCTCGCAGGATCGCCCAGGATCGACGATCGTCTCCTCGTCCGGGCTTCCGGACCACGTGGAATGAGCGAAAGCGCGGCGAATGACGAGAAAGCCGCAGCCGGCTCGCACACAATATTTGCGCTTCCCCTACGTCTGCACAGTCAGATGAAAGCCATCGTCCAAGAGAGCTACGGCTCACCCGACGGTCTCATGCTCCGCAAGATCGAAAAGCCGGTCGTCGGCGACGACGACGTGCTCGTGAGGGTCCTCGCGGCCTCGGTCAACGCTTACGATTGGTTCATGACGAAGAGGCTGACTCACTTCATCGGCATGCTTCGACGCGTACCTCCGACCCGCGTCCGAGGCGCGGACCTGTCTGGACACGTCGAGGCCGTGGGAAGAAACGTGACCCGATTCAGGCCCGGCGACGAGGTGTTTGGCATGGGGATCGGGAGCTTCGCCGAGTACGCGACATCCACCGAACGCCGGTTGGCCCCGAAGCCTCGCAACCTCACGTTCGAGCAAGCCGCGACACTCGGGATCGCCGCCCTCACGGCGCTCCAGGGACTGCGCGACAAGGCGTGCGTGCATCCGGGTCAGCGGGTCCTGATCTACGGGGCCGGCGGCGGGGTGGGCACGTTCGCCGTCCAGATCGCCAAGGCGCTCGGGGCGCACGTCACCGCGGCGAGCAGCACGAGGAACATGGAGCTCTTGCGTTCGATCGGCGCCGACGAGGTCATCGATTACACGAAGGAGGATTTCACCAAGAGCGCGCAGCGCTACGACATCCTGTTCGACGTCGGCGGCGATCGTTCGCTCTCCGATTGCCGGCGCGTCCTGGCTCCGAGCGCGATGCACGTGCTCGCCGGAGCGGGCGACAGGCTGTGGCCCCTCGTGTCGCGTCTGCTCGAATCCCAGCTCAGGTCACGCATCGGGAGGCAACGCATCGGTACGTTCATGGCCAGGTCGACGCACGAGGATCTGGTCGTGCTGAAGGATCTCGCCGAGGCCGGAAAGCTGACTCCTGTGATCGATCGCACGTATCCATTGCGTGAGGTCCCGGACGCTCTCCGATACGTGGGTACGCGCGGAGCACGGGGCAAGGTCGTCATCAAAGTCGCCTGAGCGATGGCATTCACGCCCTCTCGTTGCACGCTGCCGGTCAGCGACCGGACATTGTCTCCAAGTGTTCGGGGTACCGAGCTCCCTGCACCGTAACCTGCGAAGCCGCGTTATCGATCTCACGGAGATCGTCGGATGTCAGCTCGACGGCCGAGCGAATCAGCGCGATCATCTCCTGCTTGTCCCCGGCCGGGCCGTAACCGAAGCTCATGCTCATGCAGCCCAAGCCCAGCGCCGAGACTTCCAGGTTGCTCTTTCCAAGTTTGCGCTTTTGCATCGTTTCGCTCCTTTCTCCACCCAGGATAGCGTCCGACTCGTGGCCTGAGTAGACTCGCGGTTACCCGTCGCGGGCTATCCCCGCAAAGGAGCGTCCATGGCCGACGTCACGATCAAACGGTTCGACGATCTCGAAAGCTACAAAGGCGAAGGAAGGTTCCGCTACGCCGCCAAGAGTCTCGGCGTGAGCTCGTGGGGGATGAGCCTCCTCCATCTTCCTGCGGGTTGGAGCGAATATCCGGACCACGACCATTCGAAGGACGGCCAGGAGGAGGTCTACATCGTGCTCGACGGGAGCGCCCAGATGCGGGCCGGAAGCGAGACGTTCACCCTCGAGCCGGGAATTCTCGCCCGGGTCGGGCCGGGTCAGATGCGCAAGATCGTGCCTGGGCCGAAGGGGGTCACGCTCTTGGCGCTCGGCGGGACTCCCGGCAAGGCGTACACGCCGAAGTCGTAGCGGCGTGCCTACCTCGACATCGTCGGAATGCCCCAGGCTCAGGCTCGCACTCGAATTCCTGATACGGTGAGCGGCCTTACCCCTACAATCACGAGCGCGCTTCATCCAAGTAAGGGAATTCGTCTTGGCTTTGTCCCCCGGAGATCGCCTCGGCCCTTACGAGATCGTCGCGCCGCTCGGCGCCGGCGGCATGGGCGAGGTCTACCGGGCGAAGGACACGCGGCTCAACCGTGTGGTCGCAGTCAAGGCGATGCACGAGTCGTTCGCGCAGCATCCGGAGCGCGTGGCCCGGTTCGAACGCGAAGCCCAGTTGCTCGCGTCGTTGAACCACCCGAACATCGCGGCGATCTACGGCGTCGAGGAGGCGCAGGGATCGACCTTCCTCGTCCTCGAATTCGTCGACGGCCGCTCGCTGGCTGACATCCTGAAGGCCGGCCCGATGCACGTGCCCGAGGCGATCGCCGTTGCCAAGCAAATCGCCGACGCGCTCGCCTCCGCGCATGAACGCGGCATCATCCATCGCGACCTCAAGCCCGCCAACGTGATGATTACTGCCGACGGCGAGGTCAAGGTCCTCGATTTCGGCCTCGGCAAGACGCTCGAAGGCGAGGGATCGCTCGGAGGCGGCTCGAGCGCGCCACCGGCCAACTCGCCGACGATGACGCACGCGGCGACGATGGCGGGGATGATCCTGGGGACGGCGGGCTACATGAGCCCGGAGCAGGCCAAGGGCCGCTCGGCGGACAGGCGCAGCGACGTCTGGGCGTTCGGCTGCGTGCTCTACGAAATGCTCACCGGCAGCAAAGCGTTCGAGGGGGAAGACATCACGGACACGCTCGCCGCAATCGTCCGCGGCGAACCGGACTGGGCGCTGCTCCCAGCCCCCATCCCTCCCGCCGTCCGCGTGCTGATCGAGCGGTGCCTCATCAAGGACCGCGCCCATCGTATCTCCGACATGTCCGTGGTCCGCTTCTTGATGAGCGACGCCGCGCACACGCTGTCGGGCGCATCGGCGGCTGCCAAGACCGCTGCGCCGGCAGCGGCGCCGCGGCGCCTCGGGCCGCTCGTCCTCGGCACGGCGGCGCTTGCCGTGATCGCGACGTTGGGTCTCGGGCGATGGCTGCGGGCCGCCGACGCGGCCGCAATCGGCGGTGCCACGCACCTCAGCGTCATGCTGCCCGAGGGCGTTGAGCTGGGCGCGACCAGTCTGCGCCCGCTCGCGCTGTCCCGTGATGGCACGCTCGTCGCGTTCGTCGGGCTTCGCGACGGCAAGACCCAAGTCTACGTCCGCACGTTGGGCGAATCGGCGCCGAGAGCGCTCGACGGCACCGAGGGCGGCGACGGACCCTTCTTTTCTCCGGACGGACAATGGATCGCATTCTTCGCCGGATCCAAGCTTCGGAAGATCGCGGTGGGCGGCGCGGCGCTGCAGACGCTCGCCGACGCACCGTTTCACCGCGGCGGCGACTGGGGCGGCGACGGCTATATCTATTTCGCGCCGACGAACATCAGCGGCATCTGGCGCGTGCCGGAGGGCGGCGGCGCGGCCACCGAAGTCACACGGAAGGAGCCAGCCAACGGCGAGATCAGCCATCGCTGGCCGCAGCTGGTTGCGGGCACCAACACGCTCGTGTTCGCCGTGTGGACGGGGCCGGGCGACGACGAACACGACGTCGCGATGCAGACGATCGGCGCGGCGGAGCATCATGTGCTCGTGAAGGGCGGCGACGCGCCGCGCTACGTCGCGAAGCTGGGAATGCTGCTCTACGGTCGCCTCGGCGAGCTGTTCCGGGTGCAGTGGCGTCCGTCGCAGACGGATCTCGGCCGGGCGGTGCCGGTGGCGGCATCCGAACACCCCAGCGACGGCGGCGGAAACGAGGGCCCCGGCAACTACCTCGTGTCCGAAGCCGGTACGCTGGCGTACCTCGGGGGCGGGCGGACCCGCAACGCGACCCGACTGGCCTGGATCGATCGCGCCGGCGCCCTCCACCTCGCGGCATTGCCGGAGCGGAACTACGAGAACGCGGTGGTTTCACCCGACGGCACACGGGCAATCGTCCAGATCAGGGAAGGCACCACGACCTTGTGGCTCTACGATTTCGGCCGCAACACGTTGACGCCGATCGGCAACAGCGCCGGCAGCAGCCAGGCGCCGCTCTGGACCCGCGACGGGACGCGTGTGATTTACCGGGGAACACGCCAGGGTTCTCGAAACCTGTACTGGAGACTGGTGGATGGCTCCGGCGATGAAGAACGGCTCACCACGAAGCCCGATGTGTCGCAGACACCCACGTGCGTGTCGTCCGACGACCACTGGCTCGTGTTCAACGAAAGCGGCGCGGAGGAACGGGGCGGCACCGGAATCTGGGTGATGCGACTCGACGGCGACCGTGCGCCCCGGCACCTATTCCACGAGCCGGCCGGCGAGTTGGACGCTCAGTTGTCGCCGGACGGCAAGTGGGTCGCGTATCAGGCGCCCGTCTCGTCGCGCCAGGAGATCTACGTAGCCCCGTTTCCCGGGCCGGGCCCGAGACGCCAGGTCTCGACCGACGGCGGCAACGAACCGCTCTGGTCGCGTGACGGCCGCGAGCTGTTCTTCCAGGGCGGCGCCAAGTTGATGGGCGTCGCCGTCACGACCGGCGCTTCGTTTTCCGCGAGCGTCCCGCACCTCGTGCACGAGGGACGCTTTCTCAAGAGCGTCAACGGCAACACCAGCTGGAGCCTCACCCCGGACGGCACGCGATTCCTCCGCATTCAACAGGTGGAACCGGAACGGCCCGTCACGCATATCGAGCTGGTGCTGAACTGGTTCTCGGAGTTGAGGCAGCACGCCTCGGGCGGCGTGAAGTGACCGCGCGTGGGCGACGGGTCAACCTCTTGTTGACTCGTTGCCTTTTCGAAGGACGAGGGCTATGGACACAGACGGGGTCTCTCGCTATTGAACGACGATGACCCCCTTGTGCATGTTCATCCCGCACGCGTAGCCAAGCTCCCCGGTCTTGGAAAACGTGACCGTGACCGGAACGGCCTCGTTGAGCGGCAGCTTTTTTTCCACCGTGTCTTTTTCGTTGACGTGCACGACGACTTCGGTGGCGCACGTTGTGTCGCTCGTCCGCGTGAACGACAACGTCACTTCCTCGCCCTTCTTCACCGTAACCTTCTTGGGCTCGAAGCCCGTTTCCGTGACGGCGATGTCGATGCGTCTCGGTGAGGCTTTCTTGTTGCCGTCGGCGCTGAGACCGGTGACGCCGAGGGCCACAACCAGCGCCACGCTCGCTAGGGTTCTCTGAATCATTGTTCCGTCCTCCTCATGAGATGCACTGTGCTCGCACTCACGGGCACCCTGCCAGCAAGCGAGCCACACAGGCTGAAGTGCTCTGCGTTCTCTCCGCCCCGGAGCT
>JAYUCM010000161.1:0-4656 GCA_043740355.1 Acidobacteriota bacterium
GATCTTCTCGCCGAGCATCCGGGCGTAGTCGGTGGGGCGCAGCGGTAGGAAGGGCTCCCCGAAGCAGGCCGAAAACGTCGCTTGCGGCTCTTTGACCCCGCGCTCGGTCCCGGCGACCTTGGCCGTGTACCCGGACAGGAAAAAGTACATCGCCTGCTCGGCGGTCAACTTCGCCACCGGCGGCAGCACGCCGAAGGCGTCCGCGCTCAGGAAGAGGATGTTCCTGGGGTGCCCCGCGGATCCCGAAGGAACGATGTTGGCGAGCTGCTCGATCGGGTAGGCCGCGCGCGTGTTCTCGGTTTTCGAGTCACTGTCGAGATCCAGGTTTCCCACCGCGTCGACCGCGACGTTCTCGAGGACAGTTCCGAACGTTCGCGTCGTCTGGTAGATCTCGGGCTCGTGGTCGGCGTTCAGCCGGATGACTTTGGCGTAGCAGCCCCCTTCGAAGTTGAAAACCCCGTCGTCGCTCCAGCCGTGCTCGTCGTCGCCGATGAGCGGCCGCTCGGGGTCCGCCGAGAGCGTCGTCTTTCCCGTGCCCGACAGGCCGAACAGGAGGGCGACGTCGCCTGCCGCCCCGACGTTGGCGGAGCAGTGCATCGGGAACACGCCGCGCTGGGGGAGGAGGAAGTTGAGCACGGTGAAGATCGACTTCTTGATCTCGCCGGCGTACTTCGTGCCGCCGATCAACACGAGCTTCTTCGTGAAATTGAGAACGACGAAGGCCTCCGAGCGCGTCCCGTCGCGCTCCCGGTCCGCCAGGAACGACGGGGCGTGGAGGATGTGGAACCCGGGTTTGTGCGCGGCGAGCTCGTCCGCTCCCATGACGCGCAGGAACAGGTTGCGCGCGAACAACGCGTGCCACGGACTCTCGGTGACGAGGCGGATCGGCAGCGTCTGACGCGGATCGGCACCACCCCGCAAGTCCTGGATCCAGAGCTCGCGCGCCGCCAGGTGGCCGCGCATACGGTCGTATAGCGCGTCGAATCGCGACGGTTCGAACGGTCGATTGACCGCGCCCCACGCCACCTGGCTTTCGGTCGTTTCGTCCTTGACGATGAACTTGTCCTTGGGCGAGCGGCCGGTGTACGGGGTCGTGTCGACGACGAGCGCGCCGCCAGCTCCGATCCGGCCCGCGCCGCGGCGGATCGTCTCTTCGTAGAGCGTCGGCGCGAGGTCGTTGCGATGAATCGCGGGGGCCTTGTCCAGGCCCAAGGCCTGAAGGGAATCGGGCGCGGCGGTCGTGCTCGGCATGTCCGTCCTTTCGATAGCGGCCTCGGGCTATTCCGGCTCCGGGCGCACTCCAAAGCCAGAGTGCGGCGCCAGGATACGCGGGCCGCTTCGGCATGTCGACCCGTTCGGCGGACCGATTCGGGTCGTTCGTGCTTGACCCCTCCCGCGGCGGCGGCGTACGGTCGCGCGCCCATGGATGCCCTCTGGATCGACACGACCGAAGCGCTCGCCGCCTGGGCCGAGCGAATCGGCCAAGGGCCGCTGGCGGTCGACAGCGAGGCCGACTCGTTTCACCACTACCGCGAGAAGGTTTGCCTCGTGCAGCTGTCCGCCGGCGGCCGTCATGCCTTGGTGGACCCGCTGGCGCCGATCGACCTGTCGCCGCTGTGCACCCCTTTTGCGGACGGCGCGATCCGGAAGATCCTCCACGGCGCCGACTACGACATCCGGCTCCTCGGGCGCGATTTCGACCTCACCGTTTCCGGTCTCGTCGACACGATGATCGCCGCGCGCCTGCTCGGCGAGCCGGCGCTCGGGCTGGCCGCACTGCTCGAAAAACACCTCGGGGTGACGCTCGACAAGACGCACCAGCGGGCCGATTGGTCGAGGCGCCCACTGGCGGAGCCGATGCGCGCCTACGCGATCGAAGACACCCGGCACCTCGAATCCTTGGCGTCGATTCTGGAGAGCCGCCTCGAAGCGCTGGGACGGACCGATTGGGCGCGAGAGGAGTGGAGCCGCCTCGAGAGCGTGCGCTGGAGCGACCGGCGCGACACCGACCCCGAGCCGTTTCGGCGCACGAAGGGCGCCCGTGCGCTCGACCGGGCCGGGCTCGCCGTGCTGCGGGAGCTGTGGCACTGGCGCGACGCGATGGCGCGCAAGCGCGATCAGCCGTTGTTCCGGGTACTCCGCGACGAGACGCTCGTGGCGCTCGCCAAGACCCCTCCCTCCGCGATCGGCGACCTCGCGCGCATTCCCGGGTTTCCGGACTACCTCGTCCGATCGCCGTCCGCGAACGATCTGATCGCCGCCGCGCGCCGCGGCGTCTCATGCCCCGAAGCCGGCTGGCCGGAGCCGCGTCTCGACGTGAGGGAGCGGCTCCACCCTTCAGTCGAAGCGCGCATCGTCCTCATCAGGCAGCGGCGCGACGAGCTCGCGCGCGCGCTCGAGCTGGATCCGAGCATCCTCGCGAGCCGCGGGGTCGTCGAGGAGATGGCGAAGCGTTGGGAGGCCGGAGACGACCCGTGGGAGATCGCGGAGCTCCGGCGCTGGCAGACGGGATTGCTACGGCCCGCGCTCGCCTGACCGGACGCTCGCATGGCGCGGGAGGGCGTCGAGGAGATCGGAAAGCGTCTGAATGACCGGCTGCCCGGTGCGAAGCAGAGCTTCGCGCGGGGAGGACCCGCCGCACACGAGAACGACCGGAACGCCGGCGCGCGCGCCCGAGTCCGCGTCGAGGGTCATGTCGCCCACGTAGAGCGCTTCGTCGGCTCCCACACGCATCGCGCGGAGGCAGGCGAGGATCATGGCCGGGTCCGGCTTGATCGCCCCCGCGGTTTCCGGCCCTTCGATCGTGTCGAAGAGCGGACGGACGCCCAGCCGCTCGAGGATGCGGATCGAATACATCGCGGGTTTGTTGCTCGCCACGCTCATGCGGAAGCCCCGCTCACGAAGCGCGGTGAGCGTGGCGTCGAGCGCGGGAACGGGGAGCGTCTGCTCGACGCCGACCCGGTCGTAGACGCTGCGGAAGATCGTGGCGCCGGCAGCGGCCCGCCCTTGGCCGAGGACGTCGTCCATGAGGTGCGACAGGCCGAGGCCCACGCGCCCGCGGACGTCGTCCGTCGCCATCGCGGCGAGCCCGAACGCCGCGCGCGCGGCATTGACGGCGGAGGCGATGCCCTCATAGCCGTCGACGAGCGTCCCGTCGAGATCGAAGACGATCCCGCGCACGCGCTCGTTGCGATCGCGAGGCTCTGCCGTCATCGGCGCCTAGTCCCCGGCGGCGAGACGCCAGCGGACCCCGCGAAGCGCCGCGGCGTGTCTCTTCAAGTTGAACCGCCCTTGGTCGCAACGCAGGCAACCGGCCGCGGTGCGGAATCGCGTTCGGATCGCGCAGTCGTACGACGGATACCAGACGCGATAGCGTATGCAGATGAAATCGTCGTCGCTTCCGCGCCGGCCGGCGGGCATGGGTCCCGGTAGGGCGTCGTCGGCGTCTTCGTCCGGGTCCAACGTCTCCATGGTCCTCGAGGTGCCTTTCCGCGCGCGCTAACGCGCCGAGTATACTACCCGGCCGGAGACGCTTTCGTGCGGCCGTATCACGTCGGAATCGCGGGAGCCACGGGGCTCGTCGGACAGCGCCTCGTCGCGCGGGTCGCGGATCATCCGTGGTTTCGTCTCGCGGCGCTGGGAGCGTCCGAGCGCTCCTCGGCGCGCGCCTACGGCGACGTCGTGCGGTGGATGCAGAAGGACCCGATCCCCGCATCGGCCGCGGCGCTGATCGTCTCAGGATGCCGGCCTTCGGATTTTGCCGGGTGCGACCTCGTCCTATCGGCCCTCGACGCCCCGGTCGCCTCCGCGGTGGAGCCGGAGCTTGCGCGCGAGGGGATCGTCGTGGTCAGCAATAGCTCCGCGTTGCGCATGGCCGAGGACGTCCCGCTCCTTGTGCCCGAAGTCAACGGCGACGCGGTGGTGCGCGTCGCGGCGCGCGCCGGCTCCGGATTCGTCGTCACGAATCCGAACTGCTCGGTCGCGGGACTGGCATTGGCCCTGGCGCCGCTCGATCGAGCTTTCGGCGTCCGCCGCGTCGTGGTGACGACGCTGCAATCCGTGTCCGGCGCCGGGCTCGCCGGCCCGCGTGCGATCGATCTGCTCGACAACGTCATCCCTTACATCGCCGGAGAAGAGGAGAAGATCGAGGTCGAGCTCGGCAAGATCCTGGGCAAGGCGACCGCCGAGGGCTTCGTCCCCGCGCCGATCGCGGTCGCGGCCCATTGCCACCGGGTGCCCACGCTCGACGGGCACCTCGAGGCAGTCTCGGTGGAGCTCGCTCGGCCGGCGTCTCCGGAGGAGGCGATCGCGGCGCTGACCGCGTTCCGGGGAGACGTCCTCGGCTTGGGCCTCCCGACGGCGCCGGCGCATCCCGTCGTGGTGCGGACCGAGCCGGACCGTCCGCAAACGAGGCTCGATCGCGACTGCGGGGGCGGGATGAGCGTCGTCGTGGGGCGCGTGCGCGCGTGCCCGGTTCTCACGCTCCGATGCGTCCTGCTCTCGCACAACATGGTGCGCGGCGCGGCGGGGGGCGCGATGCTGATCGCCGAGTTGCTCGCGGCTCGCGAGCTGCTGCCGCGGAGGTCGCGCGCGTGATCGTGATGAAGTTCGGCGGCACGTCGGTGGCCGACGCCGAGCGCATCCGGGCCGCTGCCG
>JAYUCM010000162.1:0-4643 GCA_043740355.1 Acidobacteriota bacterium
GCAATGATCGCGAGTACGTGTTCGTGACGAGCTATTCCGATCGCGTGGAATCCGCCGATCATCGCCCCGCGGGGTGGATCGCGCGCGACATCGCCAAGAAGATCCTCGCGGAGATGGGACTGTATTGAAGACTCCATTTGCTTCGGCTCCGAAGCTAGAATGCACCGCATGAAGAAAACCGGGCGACAGCCGCGTACTCTCAAGATCGAAGCTCAGTGGGAGGATGCCGCGAAACGCGCAATCACCAAGGCGAAGCCGCCGAGCGGCTGGCCCAAACCCGAGAACTCGAAGCGCGCACCGACCGGCGGACCGAAGCACGCGTCGAGGCTTCAACCGAAGCAGCAGCAACGCCCGAAGAAGTGAAGGGATGTCCCACGAGACAGCCTTAGCGACTGCGGGCATACCTACGCTTTACTTTCGTTTATTCCAGGCGTCCGGGAGGCCGAACGGGGGCTCGATCGTCGATCCTGGCCCAACGTAGGAGGCCGTTTTTCACCGAATCGCACTTTGTGCGCCTCTGGGCGACCGTTCCGCTGGAAAAACCTCGAAAGTCCGAGGTTTCACCTTGCGACGAGGGTCGCCTCGACGCTGCGGGTCTGCCCCTCCCGTCGATAGGTCACGGTGACCTGTGCCCCCGGTGCGAACGCCTTCAAGGCGTCCGCGAACTCGCGCATCGATCCGACGGTTTCATCGCCGATCTTGACGATGATGTCGCCTTCGCGCAGACCTGCCTTCTCCGCAGGCGAACCCGGCGTCGTTCCGGTTATGCGCACGCCGGGCCCGGCAAACGCGTAGTCGGGGATCGTGCCGAGGGACACGCGACGCTCACCGGCCGCGGGGGAGGGCCCCGGACTCGAAGATGTCGATACCTTCGATGTCAGCGGCTCCGGGCGCTCGGCCAGGTAAGCGACGATCTCGCGCGTCACCGCGGCGACCTTGACGAGACCCGGGCCGTCGATCTTGTCCGCGGTGTCACCGGCTTGGTGGTAGTCCGCGTGCGCTCCGGTGAAAAGCTGCACCGCCGGGACGCCGATCTCGAGGAAGCTCTTCTGATCGCTGCCGCCGGGGTCGCTCATCACGGCTTCGACCGGCGCCCCCGTCACGTAGCCGGCCCCGTTGACGATGTGAATCCACTCGCTCGCGGAGTTGGAGCCGAGCACGAGAATCTTGCCGCCGAAGAGGCGTCCGACCGTGTCGAGGTTGACCATGCCGATCGTCTTCGACGCGGGCCACGGTGAGTTCGCGGTCACGTAGCGCTTCGAGCCCAGAAGTCCCGACTCTTCTCCTGTGAATGCGACGAAGATCAAGGTCCGCGATGCAGGTCCGCTCGCGGCCATCTGCCGGGCCAGCTCGAGGAGGACGGCGACGCCGCTCGCGTTGTCGTCGGCGCCGGGGTGCACGATCCCGTTCTTGTCGACGCCGAGGTGGTCGTAGTGCGCGCCCACGACGACGCTCGACGCCGCCCACTCCGTCTTCGTGCCGCGCAGCACGCCGGTCACGTTGTTGGCCTCGGAATCGGGCGGCAGCACCTCGAGCCCGGCGTCCCTCATTGCGGAGGCGATGATCGACGCGGCACGATCGAGCTCCGGCGTGCCCAGGCCGCGGCCCTTCATTTCCGGTGCCGACAGCGCGCGCGCCGTGGCCATCATCCGTTCCTCGGAGAACGCGGGCGGAAGCGTTGCGAGCGGCTCGCGCGGCGCGAGCTTCGCCATCGGCGGCGTGCCCTCGATCATCGCGGTCATCGGCGAGCGCGTCACGGGCCAGCGCCCCTTGTCGACGTTGACCGGCTCGTCGCCTTCGAACGCCAGGTAGGAGTACTTGTGGTAATGCGGAAGCTTGCGCGTCAGCCCCGGCACCTGCGCCGCGTGATCTGCGGCGACGAACGCGAGCACCGGAGGCTGCCCCGGTGTACGTCGGGCGACGAGAACCCTGGCTCGCGCGGCGCCGGGTTCCGGCCTGGCGGCGTAGGGGGCGAGCGCGTCCGCCGCCGCGGCGGCGAAGCGGTTCTCGAAGCCGACGACCCAGATCGATCCGGCCTTCGGGAGCGCGTTCAACACGTCGTCGTCGACGACCTTCATCGGCGAGGCTCGCCCGGTGTTCCACTCCGCGGCCATCGCGCGATATGCCGCGAGCATCGGGGCATCTGCCTTCGCGGGGAGGATCATCGTGCAGAGGTCGTCGCCGAACGCACCCGACAGCGCGGGCGGCGCCTCCTCGACGTCGAGCCTGCGGAACAGGTCGAACTCGGGGTCCACGTCGAGCCGCACGGGTCGCGCGGGAACCGTGAGGACCAAGCTCGTCTCCCGTGCTGTTGCTCGGATCGCCAATTGCATCGCGGTATCGCGCCCTTCGAGAGTGACGGCGATCGGGATCGCGAGCGCGTACGGCGCACCGTCTTGCACCTGCTCGATCTTGCCGGTCAGGCGCCATGATCCGTCGTCGCCCTTGCGCGCCGACACGTCGTGCGCGCGCAGCTGCGGCGCCCCGGTGCGCGTCACCCACGGCGTGAACGAGGCGCGAAGGTCGCGTCCCACTGCTGCCTCGAGGGCACGGCGAGCGTCGTCGAAGCTCGCGCGTTGAAACTTCTTTCCTGCGTAGAGCGCGCGCAGCCCTTTGACGAAGATCTCGTCCCCGAGCTCGCGCCGCATCATGTGAAACAGCATCAGCGCCTTCCCGTAGCCGACCGCTTCGGTCGATGGGCTATGCCGCTCGCGGAATTCGGAGAGTGGGAAGTCTTTCGCACGCGACGCGTAGTCGGCGTATTTCTGCAGCGCTTCCTGGCGGTAGCCCGCGCCGCCCCCCTTTTGCTCGGCGAAAAGATGATCGGCGAGGTAGGCGGTCAGCCCCTCGCTCCAGTTGCCGGAATCCGGCGCGACGTAGACGCCGTTCCCCCACCAGTTGTGGAGGATCTCGTGCGGGTAGGACGAGGTGAGGATGAAGGGGAGCCGGATCACCTTCGATCCCAGGAGCGTGAACGACGGCATCCCGTAGCCGGTCTCCCAGAAATTCTCGACGAGGGCGAACTTCGAGTACGGATAGGCGCCGATGAGCTTCCCGTACATCGCGATGTACGGGCCCGTCGCGTCGAGGTACTTCGCCGAGAGGGTATCGTCCTTGGAACGAAGCAGGGCCAGCGTCTCGATGCCGTCGACGGTTCGTTCGGTTTCGTTCCACGGGCCGGCGACCAGCCAGATCTCCTCTTGCGGCTCATCCGAGACGAAGGCGACGCGCGTCCCCGTGGGAGTGCGCTCGTGAATCGTGCGCCGTCCCTGGCTCATCGCATCCCAACCCGCGGGGAGGGTCAGCTCCAGCGAGAACGTGACGAGAGTGCCTTCGGCGGGCGCCGGATACCACTTCGAGGCGCCGGAGAGGAAGACACCCTCGGCCTGGATCGTCCCTTGGGTCTCCGCGAAGCCGCGCGCGTAGTCCTCGCCTTCCTTCGCGATCGGGTGGTCGATCGTTTTCGTGTCGTGAAACGCCGCCGGCTTCGACGACGGACGCTCGATGGCGCCGTCGACCGTGATCCGGTGCGCCGCGGGGTCGAGATTCACCTTCAACGCGTAGTGCGTGATCCGCGGCGCCGGCGGTGCGGCGACGATCGTCGCCAGGAACAGAATTGGAAGGAAGCACATGGCAGCACGATCCTAGCAGCCGTTACGCCCGTATAATCCTCCGCCATGCCGCAGCTCTCGATCGAAAACGTCGTCAAGGCCTATGACACGAAGATCGCCGTCGATCAGGTCTCCTTCGAGGTCAACGGCGGAGAAGTGTTCGGGCTCCTCGGCCCGAACGGTGCGGGGAAGAGCACGCTCATCCGGATGGCGATGGACATCCTGCGGCCCGACTCGGGGCGGATCCTGGTCAACGGACGCCCGTCCACCGACGCCGATCACGACAAGGTCGGCTACCTCCCGGAAGAGCGCGGACTCTATCGCAAGCAAAAGGTGATCGACGTCCTCGATTACTTCGGCCGCCTGAAGGGGATGACGGGGCCCGACGTCAAGTCGAAGGCGCACGCCGCGCTCGAACGGGTCGGCCTTGCGGAATGGGCGAAGAAGCGGGTCGACGCGCTGTCGAAGGGGATGCAGCAAAAGGTGCAGATCGTGGGGACGCTCCTCCACGATCCGGAGGTCGTCATCCTCGACGAGCCGTTCGCAGGCCTGGATCCCGTCAACGCGCGCATGGTGAAGGAGATCATCCTCGCGTTGAAGCGCGAGGGGCGGCTCGTCGTGCTGTCCACCCACCAGATGGACCAGGCCGAAGAGCTCTGCGACCGCATCGTGATGATCGATCGCGGCAGGCGCGTGCTCTACGGCACTCTCCGCGAAATCAAGAAACACTACGCCGAGGAGATCCAAGGCGCAGCCGGGCGCGGCAACGTCGTGCTCGTGGACGGCGAAGGGGAGTTCGACAAGTTGGACGGGGTGCTGACCTCTTCGCCCGTGGGGGGCGCCGTGAGGCTGACGCTGTCGCCGGAGCTTCGACCCGAGCGGTTCCTCGAAGCTGCGATTGCGGCCGGGATGACGATCGCGCGCTTCGAGGCCGCGCCGACGCCGCTCGAGGAGATCTTCGTGCACGTCGTGACCACGAACACGGGAGCGGCGGCATGAAGGGGAAGACGTGGATCGTCGTCCGGCGCGAGT
>JAYUCM010000163.1:0-1868 GCA_043740355.1 Acidobacteriota bacterium
CGTGTTCACGCGGATGTTCATCGGCCCGAGCTCATAGGCGAGCTGCCGCGTGGCGTGTTCGAGCGCGGCCTTGGCGCTTCCCATCACGTTGTAGTTCGGAAAGACCCTCTGGCTCGCCTGAAAGGTCAGCGAGAGGATCGAGCCGCCGCCGGATTGCATCAGAGGCGTCGCGCGGTTCGTGAGGGCGACGAGCGAATACGCGCTGACGTCCAGGGCGGTGTGCCACCCCTCGCGGCTGGTGTTCCGAAACTCACCGTCGAGGTCCTCGCGGCGGGCGAACGCGATCGAGTGCACCAGCACGTCGAGCGTTCCGCCGGTAGCCTCGGCGACGTTCCGGAAGAGGGAGTCGATCTCGAGGTCGTTGGTGACGTCGCATGAGAACGTCTGCGTGCCGGGGCGGGTGGCCGCCAGCTCGGCGACGTTCTTCTGAAGCCGCTCGCCCTGGTAAGTGAGGATCAGCCGCGCCCCGGCGTCGGAAAGCGCTTCCGCAATGGCCCACGCCAAGGAGCGTTGGTTGGCGACGCCCGCCACGAGCGCCGTCTTTCCCGACAGATCGATGGTCCTCATCGGCAGCCGATAGGGTACTCCGGGGTGCCTCGAAGTCAACGCGGAAGCCTCACGCGCCGAGCTTCCAGTTCGGGTCCGCGTTGACGTCGAGCGAAGCGAAGTCGCCGCGCTCGTAATGGAGGAACGCCGCCGCGCCGATCATCGCCGCGTTGTCGGTCGTGTAGCGGGGCGACGGCATGAAGACCGCGAGCCTGTGTTCGTCCGCGGCGTCGTCGAACGCGCGGCGCAGCCTGCGGTTGCAGGCGACGCCGCCCGCGAGGAGGACCGTCGTCACGCCCTCGCGGCGGCAGGCCCTGAGGGTCGTGTCGAGCAGCGTCTCGACGATGGTGCGCTGCAACGAGGCCACGAGATCGCGGACCCCGGTCGAAGCTTCCGCGACGTCCGTCGCGCCGTGGGCCAGGCCGTCCTCGGTGGCGCGGATGCGCACCGCGGTCTTCAAGCCGGAGAACGAGAAGTCGAGCGACTGGTTCTTCATGACCGCGCGCGGGAACGCGATCGCGTCTTCGTTCGCCCCCTCCGAGATACGGTCGATGACCGGCCCTCCGGGGTAGGGGAGGCCCAAGAACTTCGCGACCTTGTCGAACGCCTCCCCCGCGGCGTCGTCTCGAGTCCGCGCAAGCTGCCGGTAGACCCCCTCTTCCGGGCAGAGGTAGAGCGCGGTGTGCCCGCCCGAGACGACGAGCGCGACCGCGGGAAACGGAATGCCGGGGTGTTCGATGAACGGCGAGCGCACGTGCCCTTCGAGGTGATTGACTGCGATCAGCGGGATCGAGAGCTGCCACGCCATCGCCTTCGCCGCGCAAACGCCGACGAGCAGCGGGCCGACGAGCCCCGGGCCGCACGTCACGCCGATCGCGTCGAGTCCCGCGAACGCCGTGCCCGCACGCTCGAGCGCCTCGGTCACCACCGGCCCGATGCACTCGAGGTGGCGGCGGGAGGCGAGCTCCGGCACGACGCCGCCGTACTTCGCGTGGATGTCGTCCTGCGAGGCGATGACCGACGAAAGCACGTGGCAGCGATCTTCGACGACGCTTGCCGCGGTCTCGTCGCACGACGTCTCGATGGCGAGGATCCTGGCCATGGCGCTTACACGGACCGCTTGAGCGCGGCGAGCGAATCCGCGTAGGGAGCCCGCGCGATCCCGCGCTCGGTCACGAGTGCTTCGACGTAGCGCGCGGGGGTGACGTCGAACGCGGGATTGAGCACGCCCACGCCGTCGGGGGCGATCCGAGTCCCGAACAGTCCCGTGAGCTCGGCCGGGTCCCGCTCTTCGATCGGAATGCGGTCGCCGTCCGGACAGT
>JAYUCM010000164.1:0-1866 GCA_043740355.1 Acidobacteriota bacterium
GACCGTCGTTTCGTGCCGGCCCGACTTGGGGTTTCTCCACCGCGGCATGGAAAAGATCGCCGAGAATCGCACGTACCTCCAGTTCATCCCCTACACCGACCGGATGGACTACCTGAGCCCGTTGGCCGCGAATGTAGGCTTCGCGCTGGCGGTCGAGGGACTCCTGGGGATCGAGGTTCCGGCGCGCTGCCAGGTCCTCCGCGTGATCTGCTGCGAGCTCGCTCGGATCGGCTCCCATCTCGTGTGGCTCGGCACGTCGGCGTTGGACCTCGGCGCGGCGACGATGTTCTTCCACACGTTCAAGGACCGCGAGTGGCACTACGACCTCATCGAGGACTTGACCGGCGCGCGCTTGACGACGTCCTACACCCGCGTGGGCGGCGTCGCGCACGACGCCCTGCCTGAGTGGCTGAAGCGCTTGCGCACATTCGTCGACGCGATGCCCGATCGCATCGACGACTACGAGGCGCTGCTCACGAAGAACACGATCTGGCTGAAGCGCACGCAGGGAATCGGTCGGCTGTCCGCGGCGGCGGCGCTGTCCTACGGGGTTACCGGCCCCGTCCTGCGCGCCTCCGGCGTCAGCTATGACGTCCGCAGGGCGAAGCCGTACAGCGGCTATCAGAACTATGACTTCGAGATTCCCGTCGGCACCGAAGGGGACGTCTACGACCGTTACCTCGTCCGAATCGAGGAGATGCGCCAGTCGGTCTCGATCCTCGACCAGGCGTTGAAGACGATTCCCGACGGCCCCGTCAACGTTGACGATCCGAAGATCTTCCTCCCCGAAAAGTCGAAGGTTCTGAGGAGCATGGAAGAGCTGATCCACCAGTTCATGATCGTCACCGAGGGATTCTCGTGCCCGGAAGGCGAGATCTACGTCGCCACCGAGGTGCCGAAAGGCGAGCTGGGGTTCTACCTCGTCTCTCAGGGCGGCAAGTCGCCCTATCGGTGCCGGATCCGCTCCTCCGCCTTCAACAACCTCTCGAGTCTGAAGCATCAGGTCGAAGGAGAGCTGGTGGCCGACGTCGTGGCGTGCATCGGTAGCATCGACCCCGTCATGGGCGAAGTGGATCGGTAGGTCATGTTGGGTGCCGAGTTCGAGCACAGAGTCGACGCGATCGTCGCGAACTACCCGCAGCCCAAAGCGGCGCTCCTCCCCGTGCTGTGGGAGGTGCAGAAGGCCAAGGGAGCGATCGACCTCGAAGCCGAAGAGTGGGTCGCCGCGCGCCTCGGGGTCGCGGCGAGTCACGTCCATGGCTGCGTCACGTTCTACACGATGTACAAGCAGAAAGCCTCCGGGAAGTACCACATCCAGCTCTGCACGACGCTGTCGTGCATGCTCCGCGGCTCCGACGAGCTCCTGCGCCACATCGAAGGCAAGCTCGGCATCAAGGCAGGTGGAACGACGCCTGACGGAAAGTTCTCGCTCGTCCGCGTCGAGTGCCTGGGCTCCTGCGGCACGGCGCCGATGTTCCAGCTGAACGACGACTATCACGAGAACCTGACGAACGACGCCGTCGACCGCCTGCTGACGAGACTCGAGTAGGCGGGCATCATGGAGCGCATCCTCACCAGGAACGTGGACAACCCCGGCGCGCAAACGCTCTCGGGGTACGAAGCCTCGGGCGGGTACCAGGCCCTGCGCAAGGCCGTCACGTCGATGACGCCCGACGCCGTCACGGACGAGGTCAAGAAGTCGGGATTGCGCGGACGCGGCGGCGCGGGGTTTCCTTGCGGCCTCAAGTGGTCGTTCATGCCGAAGGAAGTCGATCCCCGGCGGCCTCACTACTTCCTGATCAACGCCGACGAGTCGGAGCCGGGGACGTTCAAGGACCGGCTCCTCATGGAGAAGGACCCTCACCT
>JAYUCM010000165.1:0-4626 GCA_043740355.1 Acidobacteriota bacterium
ACGCTCTTCTTCGCGTCGTTCAACATCGCGGTCGCGCGACGGACGACGACCTCGGGCATGTGCCCGTTGATCTCGGAGGCCAGCTCGATGAAGCGGGCCGAGTAGTTGAGCGTCCTCAGCTTCCAAGCGAGGTAGTGCGGGTCGAGCGGGATGCAGTGCCCGCCGATTCCCGGGCCCGGATAGAAACGCATGAAGCCGAACGGCTTCGTCGCGGCGCCGTCGATGACCTCCCACACGTCGAGCCCCAGCTTCTCGCACATCAGCGCGATCTCGTTGACGAGTCCGATGTTCACGCTGCGAAAGGTGTTCTCCAGGAGCTTGATCATCTCGGCGGATTGCGTCGACGTGACCGGGTGGACGTGCTCGATCGCTTGGCCGTAGAGGAGCGCCGCCGCCTTCGTGCACCACGGAGTCGTTCCGCCGACGACCTTGGGGGTGTTCTTCGTCTGGTAGAGCTTGTTTCCCGGATCGACCCGCTCGGGCGAGAAGGCGAGAAAGATGTCGCGCCCCACGGAAAGACCGCCCGCTTCGAGCGCCGGCCGGAGGATCTCCTCGGTCGTTCCCGGGTACGTCGTGGACTCGAGGATGATCAACTGCCCCGCGCGGACCTGCGGCGCGATGGCGTCCATCGAGGCCACGATGTACGAGATGTCCGGGTCCTTGGTCTTGCGGAGCGGGGTGGGCACGGCGATGAGAATCGCGTCGAGCTTCCCGCAGCCTTGGTAGTCCGATTGGGCGCGGATGAGACCGTCCCGGACGAGCGCCTTCAGCGTCGCGCTCGGCACGTCCTCGATGTGGGAGACGCCGCCGTTGACCGAGCGGACTTTTTTTACGTCGACGTCGATCCCGACCACGCGGAATCCCACCTGCGCGAACTCGACGGCGAGGGGGAGCCCGACGTAGCCCAAGCCCACGATGCCGATGCGGGCGGTTCGGTTCTTGATCTTGCGCTCGAGGGCCACGAAGCGGGGGTTGACGGCCATGGGGATCTCCTGGAATCTCCGGACGCGAGCGAGAGAATATAGAGAATCTGGCGGGAACGTCGAGGATCGCTGGGCCGGGGTCTAAGGAGCCGGCGGCGGAGGGCGCGGGGGCGCCTCGATCCCCCTCTTCTGGTAATGCCGGAGCATCCAGCTCGCGAACTTGCTGTCGTTCACCCCGGTGACGACGTCTTCCGCGCCGTCGTAGAGGGTGCGATCGTTAATCAGCATTCCGAGCGTACCCTTCCCCTCATTGATTTTCTTCGTGATCGCCGACAGGTTGGAGACCGCGTCCTTGAGGCTCCCGGCGAGCTGGTTCGAGTAGGCCTCGTCGTACACGAGCTTCCCGAAGAGCCCTTCCTTCGACTCGAGGCGGGCGGTCACGCGCTTCAATGACGCCGCCGCTTCCTTGAAGTCGGCGATCGCGAGCTCCGCGTCTCCCCCCTTCTTCGTCAGGGAGCCGATGGCGCCGTCGCCCCTGGCGATCGACTCCAAGAGGGTCGACAGATCTTTGACCGCCGCGCCGAGATCGTCCAGACGCGCGGCGAGGGCGTCGTCGGTGAGAAGGCGACCGACGACGCCACGACCATCCCGGATGCTCTGCGAGATCTGCTGGATGTTGTCGAACGTCGCCTCGATCTTGGCCATCCCCTCCTTGCCGAACTCGGGGTTCTGGATGATCTCGCCCAAGAGCCCCTCGCCTTTCTGAAGCGGCTCCAAGATCCCTTTCAGCGAGATCGTGATCGCGTTGAAGTTATCGGCGATGTCTTCGCTCTGCTCGAACAGGCGGCTGCCCTTCGACGCCGGCAGCAGCTCACCTTCGGGAATCGCCGCCTGATTGGGGTCGCCCGGGGTCACCGCAACGTACTTCTCGCCGGAGAGATACTGGAGGAACTTCTGCGAGGCCTCGGAGCCCTGGCGCACGCGCGAGGCGTAGATGCGCTGCACGCCCAAGGACACTTCGACCCCCTGCGCGCCGGGATCCGTCGGCAGCTTCAGGTGCGTCACGGTCCCGACCTGCACGCCTCCCATCTTCACGGGTGAGCCCACGATCAGGCCGTCCGTTGAGGGGAAGACGACGCGGTACGACGCCTTTCGCGAAAACAGCCGCGACTCTCCACCGACGGCCATGATGCCGACGGCGAGAACGATGAGCGCCAGCGCGAGAAAAGCGCCAACCGTGGCTTCGCGGCTCGTGGTTCTAGGCATACCCGCCCCCCTGGAGAAAATTCCGCAGCAGCGGCTCTTCCGCCTTCCGCGCTTCGGCCGTCGGCCCGTGGAACAGGATGCGCCCCTCGTGAAGGAACGCAATGCGGTCTCCCACGGCGAAAGCCGAGTGAATGTCGTGCGTGACGACGATCGACGTGACGCCGAGCCGCTTCTGCAGGCTCCGGATCAGGCGGTTGATCGTGTTCGCGGTGATCGGATCCAGACCCGTCGTCGGCTCGTCGTAGAGAATTGCGGCAGGGGCGAGCGCGATCGCGCGCGCGAGCGCAACACGCTTGCGCATGCCGCCCGAAAGATCCGACGGCATCAGATCGAGAACGCCCTCGAGCTCGACCAGGCGAAGAACCTCCTCGGCGCGGGCGAGGATGGCGGCCTCGTCCCAGTCGGTGTGCTCGACGAGCGCGAAAGACACGTTCTCGCGAACCGTCATCGAGTCGAACAGGGCCCCCGACTGGAAGAGCATTCCCACCTTCTTGCGCGTTTCCAGAAGCTCGTCTTCGCGTAGCTCCGAGATCTCGACGCCCTCCACGAAGACCTGGCCCGCGTCGGGGCGAAAGAGCCCCACCGCGTGGCGCAACAGAACGGACTTTCCGGAGCCGCTCCCTCCTAGGACCACGACCGTCTCGCCGCGGACGACGTCCAGGTTCACTCCCCGGAGGACCTTGTTCGCGCCGAAGGCCTTCTCGATGCCGACGAAGCGGATGAAGGAATCGGACATGGGTCGCCTCAGAAGACCAGAAAAATCTTCGTCAGGAAAAAATCCGACACGATGATCGCGATCGACGCTGCGACGACCGTGTTCGTCGTGGCCTTGCCGACCCCGTCGGCGCCCCCGGTCGCATGGAGGCCGTTGTAGCAGGCGATGATCCCGATGAAAAAGGCGAAGAAGAAGCTCTTGCCGATGCCGCTGGTGATGTCCTCCACGCGGAGCGCGAGAAGCACGTGACTGACGAAGTAGGCGCGGCTCTGTCCGACCTCGCTGACCGCCATCACCATCCCGCCGAAGAGACCGACAATGTCCGCCACCACCGTCAAGAGAGGAAGCGCAAGGATCAAGGCGCCGACGCGCGGCACGACCAGCCTTTTCACGGGACTCGCCGCAAGCACGCGAATCGCGTCCACTTGCTCGGTGACCGTCATCGAGCCGATCTCGGCGGTAATCCCGGCGCCGACCCGGCCGGCGACCATGAGCGCGGTCAGCACAGGCCCCAGCTCGCGCACGATGGACAGCGCGAGGAGATCGCCGATTAACGACGACCCACCGTAGGACGACAAGGAATAGGCGGTTTGCACCGCGAGCACCATCCCCGTGAAGAGGAGAGTGACGTTGGTGATCGTGAGGGATTGCACACCCAGGTGCTCGAGCTGATCGATCCAGAGCGAGCCTTCGAGCGGCCTCCGAAGCCCCTGCCGGAGCGCTTCCCCGGCCAGGACGGCCAACCCCCCCAGCTCGGAGAGCCAAGTGCGAAGCAGTCCCCTCATGGCGTTGCCGAAGGATAGGTGCCGGCCTTAGGTGGGTCAAGCGTCAATGATTTCAATCACTTAACGCGACTGAGCGACGGCACGACGCCACGCCACCGTCGTCGCGACCCCCAAGCCGAGATCGACAAGCCCGAGGGCGAGGAACATCGAGGGGCGTCCGCCCGCCCACGCCCACAAGAACAGCAGAAAGCCGATCGCGCGGCCGCCCGCCGAGAGCGGCGCGACCGCGCGATACCGTTCCGGCTCGCGGGCCGCGGCCGCGTAGACACCCGCCAGCAACACGAGGAAAACGCCGTTCAAATAGAGGTAGACCGGGTCGCCGGGAACCGGCAAGCCGAGAATCGACGCCGCAGGACGCGTGAACCCGAGGATGGCCACGGCAAAGACGAGGTCGTATCCCGCGCCCAACGCGAGGGCGATCCCGACCGTCCGCCACCGTCCGCCCTGCGTCGTCACGATTCCCCCCGCCGCGGGATTATAGGGACAGCGCATATACTCCGGCGCTCCATGTTCCGAGGCCTTCTCACCATCCTGACGTCCGTGGTCGTCACGGCCGTCCTGGGAATCATCGCCATCGTGGCGGGGGTCGTCACAGGCCGGACCACGGTCGTATTCCGCCTGGGTCGCCTCTGGGCGCGAGCCCACCTCAAGGTGATGGGGATCGCGCCGGTCTACTCGGGGCTCGAGCACGCCGAGGGGCTCGCTCCGAGAATTTTCCTCGCGAACCATCTCTCGGCGCTGGACATCTGGGTGCTCGCCGCCGTGCTGCCGGTGACGACCCGTTTCGTTTCCAAGCGAACGATCTTCTGGATCCCCGTGCTCGGTCAGGCCATGGCGGTCGCGGGATTCATCCCCATCGATCGTCAAGACCGCGCGAGCGCGATACGCAGCTTGAGCAGCGCCGTGGGGCCGATCCGGGAGGGCGCGTCGGTGATCC
>JAYUCM010000166.1:0-1859 GCA_043740355.1 Acidobacteriota bacterium
TTCCCCTCTTTGTTCACGGCGCCGGCACCGACGGCGACGACTTTCCCCTCCATCGGCTTTTCCTTCGCGGTGTCGGGGATGATGATCGTCCCTTTCTTCTGTTCTTTTTCTTCGATCCTCTTGATCAGAACCCGGTCGTAAAGCGGCTTCATCTTCATGGTCACGAACCTCCGTGGATCAGAGAAGTTCCCTTGTTTTCTTCCATTTAGGGGCTCTTGTTAGCACTCGCAGCTCGCGAGTGCCAGCATAGTAGAACCGCGCGATCAGCCTGTCAAGGACCCGAGAAGCAGCGGACACGAACTCCTAGTGATCCTGTCGGGTCCATGGCGCTCTCAATCAAGGACGTCTCTCGAGTGTAACGGTGACAATTCGTGTCGCGTTTGTTGTGGCGCCGATGGCTTAAAAGCTGATGCAAAAGAGGTTGCGCGGCCGAGGCTTGCGTGGCACATGCATTGTAAGCCTCCGTCGGGACGTTCTTGCGGCGAGAGGGGAGCGACATGGGCGAGGATCCGGTGAACGGTCCGAAGCGATCGATCGAGGCGATCGACGCCGGCACGCTCGAAGCGCGGTTGCGAGACTCCGCCCGGCTCCTCACGGGCGCGTACGGAGTGGACGGCCTCGAGCTGAAACACCTGGTACGGGTACTGACGGGGTGCTCACTCCTGCTGACCGACGTTTACACCGACGGTCGGATCGCGCGGATCATGCAGGCCGACCGCTTCCTGCTGTCGTCGCTCGTCGGTCAACTCATCGAAGAGCAGCGCCGCGCCGGGGGCGCCGTGTTCTACCGGATTCGCCGACTGCCGGACGACGTTCGCGTCATCGGCGACAAGGCGCTGTTCGATTTCGGATTCCTCGGGCTTCGCAAAGTGAAGGGCTACGATCTGGGCGATCTGGGCGCCCGAGCGTATCGCGCCGCCGGCGAGGCGCTGGAGCTCCTCGCCGAGGACCGCCGACTCCGCGAGTTCTTCCGGCAGAACAAGCTCTTGATGCTGCCGCTCGAGGACGAAGTCGGGTTCTTGCGCCAATGCGCCGACCGGTTCCCGCTGTATGCCGACATTCTGCGCACCATGCACGCGGACGCCGCCCCGGCGGCAGCGGCGGGACACGACCTCACGACGCGCGTCCCGCTCATGGCTGCGGTCGCCGACGCGGTCGTTTCCGGAGCAGGCGCCGTCGATGCCGACCGCAAGGAGGCCCCGTCGGGCGCCGACTATCTCGACGCTGCGCGCGGCGACGCCGATCGCGGATCGCTCTTCTCGCGCGACGAGCTGCTTTCCGCCTACGAGCGGATGCTGTTGTTCGCCTCCCTCGACATCGACGCTCTCCGTGGCGCGCTCAACGCGATCATCGTCGACCAGGATGCCGCGGTGAACGCGCTGTGCGACGAGTTCATGCTGTGTTCCTCCGGGACGCGCGACCTGCGAAAGCCTCCGGGATATTTCTTGGTCGGCCCGACGGGGGTCGGGAAGAACCACCTCGTCGAGAGCCTCGGGCGGGTCCTCGAGTCCATCTGGCGGGTCGAGATCCCGATGCTGACGATCGAGGGGCCGAACTACACGTACCCGTCCGACATCAACGAGCTGCGCGGAGCGACCCGCGGGTTCATCCGTTCGGACGAGGAGGGGCTGCTCTCGGAATTCCAGGAACGGGCGGCGAAGGCCCCCGTCTCGATCATCCTGGTGGACGAAGTCGAAAAGGCCCACCCCCAGCTCCGCGCGTTCTTCCTGTCGATTCTCGACCGCGGAACCACGACCGACAACAAAGGCCGCGTGTTGAACCTCGCGAACGCCATCGTGTTCTTCACCTCGAATCTGGGATACAGCGACCAGGAGCAGCGCGCGGCGCCGATCGGCTAC
>JAYUCM010000167.1:0-1856 GCA_043740355.1 Acidobacteriota bacterium
GTTTCGAGCGAATACCGGAACCTCGGCCTGCCGTTCGAGGACCTGCTCAACGAAGGCAACATCGGGCTCATCGAGGCCGCCCATCGCTACGATGCGAGCAAGGGCACGAAGTTCATCACCTATGCCATCTGGTGGATCCGCAAGTCGATCCTCAAGGCGCTCTCCGAGCATTCGAACCTCGTCCGCGTGCCGAGTTACCAGATGAAGAAGGTGCGGGAGATCCGCGATGCGGAGGCCTCACTGCGCCGGTCCCTCGGTCGTGCGCCGGAGCGCGGCGAGATCTCGAGGCGACTCTCGAAAAGCGTCAACAAGATCGATCAGGTGCTCCAGTTCACGATGCGTGAAGTGTCCCTCGATGACAAGGTCGGCAAGGACCGCGACAAGGCGATCGCCGAGTACCTCGTCGACCCGGCCTGCTCCAGCCCCGAGCACGACCTGATCAACAGGGAATCAAACTCCCTCGTCGGCGAAGCGATGGCGCACCTGACCGAGCAGGAGCGTGTGGTGGTCGCGTTTCGCTTCGGCCTCGCGGGCGGTCCGCCGCTCACGCTCAAGGAAATCGGCGAGAAGATGGGAATCAGCAGGGAGCGGGTTCGCCAGGTCGAGTGTCAGGCGAAAGGCCGCCTCCGGAAATTGTTCACCAAGCAGCGCATGGTGAAGGCGCCTGCCAAGAAGCCGTTCCCCGTCCGCGCCGTCGTCAAGACGCGCCCGGGTATCGAGCACTGATAGAGTAACCCCTCCGATGCCGCGCACGACGGCCGCGTCGTTCGCAACCTTGGGGGGAGCGATGGAACCCAGCGAAGACCGCGCGTCCTTCTGGGCACGGCTCTTCCGATGTGCCACGCCCGTATCCGCCGAAGGGTTGATCCGCGCCGAGCACGGTATCGACGTCGAGGCGGCACGGGACGCATGGCGCGCGCATCGCGCGGCGCGGGAGCAGGACGAGGCGCGGCTGGAGGAGCGGACCCGCGATCTCGAGGGGCTCCAGGCGTTCGGTCGGACGCTGGTCGACGCGAGAAGCGTTCAAGACCTCCTGGACCGCGCGGCGGGGTCGCTTCAACTCCTGGCCGAAGCGGACGCGGTGGCGATCGCCTCCGCCCTTCCCGAACGGACCGGGGTCGACGTGCACGTCGCACGCGCGCTGGCATCCGACGATGCAGCGCAGCTCTCCGAGGCGGTCGCGCGCGGATTCGTGCCCCTCCCCGTCGTGCCGGCGTTCAAGACGCTACCGACGTTCGACCGAATCCAGGGCCCGCGCGCCGCGCCGTCCGAAGCCGACATCCTGGTCGTTCCGGTCGAAAGACGTGGGCGCGAGGTCTTGCGCCTTGCGGTCCTGCCCCGAGCCGGCCGGAGCGAGCGCGCCTTGAGGATTTTGTTCGGCGCATCGAACCATCTCGCGGTCCACCTCGATCGCGTGCTCACCGTGGCCGAGGCGGAGCAGGGACGGTTCCGCGCGATCCTGGACTCGATGCCTCACGCGGTCGTGCTGACCGACGCGTCGTTCCAGGTCGTGCAGGCGAACGCTTCCGCCGAGCGCCTCTTGCCGCGCATCGGAGCCGATGCTTCGGCGGTGTTGCGGAGCGTGGGCGATCTCGATCTGGTGACTCTCGCGTACGAGGTCCTTGCCGGACGGCGATCGGAGGCCGAGGGGGAGGCGAGGCTTTCGGACGGAGGCTTCCTGGAGATCGCCATCGCTCCGTGGCGCGACGCCTCGGGCCGCGCCGATGGGCTCGTCCTGATCATGCTCGACGTCACGACCACGCGACGCCTCAGGGATCAGATCACGCAGTCGGAGAAGCTCTCGAGTCTCGGCCGGATGATCGCGGGGGTCGCGCACGAGCTCAACAACCCCCTCA
>JAYUCM010000168.1:0-4610 GCA_043740355.1 Acidobacteriota bacterium
CGCGGCGACGGCGCACCGCCGTTCGCGATCGTGCTCCAGCTCGCGGCGGCCACATCGTAGCGTGCTCCCGTGCCGGAGTACTTCGGTGACGCACCACCGTCGCGACCGCCCCAGACGAGCATCGCGCTTCCGGTCCAGACCGCGGTGTGCTCCTGGCGCGGGGTCGGAGCGTGCGTCGTCGATAACGGCGTCCAGACGTTTGCAACCGGGTCGTAGAGCGCGCCCGAATCGGTGACGGAGGTCGAGGTTTCGCACGTCAGGCCGCCCCAGACGAGCATCCGCGAGCCGGTCCACACGGCCGAGTGACGCCGCCTGAAAAGCGGCTCGGTGAGGTAGTCGATCGGTTGCCACGTGTCCGCGATGGGGTCGTATCGGCCCCCGAAGTCGTGGGGGTACGGACAGGGCTCCCCGCCCCAGACCAGCATCTCGCTCCCGCTCCAGACCGCGGTGTGGAACACCCGAAGCCGGGAGTTGCCGGTTGCAGCGGTCGGGCTCCAGTTGTCGGTCAATGGGTCGTAACGGCCGCCGGTGTTCAAGGGCTCATCGGCGTTCATACCCCCCCACACGATCAGCAGGTTTCCCGTCCAGACGGCGGAGGCGCCGTGACGCGGCCTCGGCGCGTTCGACCAAACGGTCGGTGTCCAGCGATCGCGAATCGGGTCGTAGCGCCCACCCGACTCGTAGTAGCTCGATCCGCCGCCGAACCCTGCCCAGACCAACATCTCCGATCCGCTCCAGACGGCGACGTGGTTCGTCCGGGGAAGCGGAGCGGCCGCCGATGCCACCGGCTGCCAGGAATCCGTAGAGGGCATGTATCGTCCGCCGCCGCCGAAGTAGGTTCCGGCGGCATCGCCGCCCCAGACGATCATCTCGTTCCCCGTCCAGACCGCCGTGTGATCTTGCCGCGCCGTTGGGGCGCCGGCGGAGGAGATGGCGGTCCATGCATCGGCGATCGGGTCGTACCGCGCTCCCGAGTTGAAGGGGTGCGGGCTTCCGAGGACGTAATCGTGCCCTCCCCACACCAGCATCTCCGTCCCGCTCCACACCGCCGTATGGAGCTCGCGCGCGGACGGAGCCCCTGACTCGCGTGTCGCGGTCCAGACATCCGACGCGGGGTCGTAGCGGCCGCCGGACTGCAGCACATCGCCAAGCCCCGAGATGCGACCGCCCCAGACGATCATCGTGCTTCCGGTCCACACGGCGGAGTGGAACTGCCGGCCGGGAGGAGCGTTCGCGGTCGACGTCGGCTGCCATGCGTTGGCCGCCGGGTCGTAGCGTCCTCCCGTCTGGAGCCACTGCGAGCCCGAGATGTCCCCGAAATAGCCTCCCCACACGACCATCGCGCTCCCGGTCCAGATCGCCGTGTGGTCTTGTCGAGCGCCGGGCCCACCCGAAGTCGTGATCGAAGTCCACGCATCGGCGACCGGATCGTAGAGTCCGCCGGTGTCGAGCTGTCCGCCGATCCCGACGCCGCCCCAGACGGCGACCCTACTGCCGGTCCAGACGACGGTGTGGCCGGTTCGACCCACCGGCGCGTTCAGCGGAGAGGTCCGCGACCAGCTGTCGGTCACGGGATCGTAGCTCCCCCCCACGACCGGATAGACGCCGTCGCGGTATCCACCCCAGACCACCATCGCGCTTCCCGTCCACACCGCCCGCGCCGCGCTCCGTCCGTCGGGGACCGCAGCGAGTCCGCCGTTGTCCCAGGTGTCGCTCGGCGAGCACGAGGGTGGCCCCACCGCGCTCCGCGGTTCCGGCAGCGTGGCGGACCCATCGGCCACCGCGGGCACCGCGCGCGATTCGAAGACCGGCCCCGCCTCGCTCCACCAGGCGTCCCACGTGGTTTTGGGAACGACGTAGCTCGCGACGGTCGCGCGATCCGGCGCCTCGGCCGTGAGCACGCGGACGACGAACCTGTCGTCCTCCTCGACGATCGGGCCCACCTCGCCGACGCGCTCCGGGGCTCCGGAGCGAAGCCGCGCGAATTCCTCCGCCCCTACGGTCATCCGGAGACGGCGCTCGCCGAGGAACTCGACACCGTCGTCGCGCCTCGATCCGGAATCGGCCCCCAACGGAGTGCGCGCGAATTCGGTGACGCGCCGCCGCGGGTCGTCGGCGCCCGGCGGAAGCGTTCCATCGATCAGTCGCCTCCGGAGCGTCTCCGCGTCGGTCCGTGCGGCCCGGTGGATCCGTGGATCGCGCGCGAAGAGCTGGCGCGCCCAGCGGTCGGCGAGCGCGCGACGGGCGAAACACTCCTGGACCGTGGCCGCGTCGCGGCCGAGAGCCTCGTACACCTCCCGCAGCCGCTCCGGAAAACGAGTGTCGCGCGCGATGCGCCTCATCTCGGTGCGCAGCGCATCGCCGCGGATCGGAACGCCCCAGAACGTCTCGAGGGCGGCCGACTGCCCGAGGGTGCGGCGTACCGATCTTTCCAGGACATCCGGAGAGATCGCCTCCTCGAAGGGCCGCGTGGTGGCGGACTGGTGGTCGTAGTAAACCTTCGCGATCGCTCTCTCGGCGGCCACCCGCTCTGCGAATCCGATGTCCCCGGAACCCCAGACAGGGCGTGCGGCCAGAAACCCGACGCCAAGAAAGACGCGCGTCGTCGCCAGCAGCGCTCGGTTCATGGAACTCGTGCCCCGTACGGCGGCTCGGCGGGGGTTTCCCGACCGCCATCTCGACGACGTCTTTATACGGCGTCGCAACGATCGGGGCCAGCGGCGGCGACGCCTGCCCGCTATTCAAAAAAAAACGCCGCCCCGCGGGTGGGGCGGCGCCATGACATCGCGGGTTGGCGGGATCAGTTCGTGCCGGTTCCGGGCTTTGGAACCGGTAGGCCCTTGCGGGAGAGCTCGTCGTTGATGACGTCCCGGAACTGCTCGATCGGCTGCGCGCCGACGAGCATGCGGCCGTTGATGAAGAAGGCCGGGGTGCCGGTCACACCCAGCGCGGCGCCGTCGTCGAAGTTCGATTTGATCAAGGCATCGTGCTTGGTCCCCGTGGTGCAGGCCTCGAAAGCGGCGCTATCGAGCTTGAGATCGGTGGCGCGCTTGGTGAGGTCGGCCTTGCTCAGGTCGCCCGCCGCCTCGAACAGGTTGGTGTGGTACTCCCAAAACTTCCCTTGATCTTCGGCGCAGTGCACCGCTTGCGACGCCGGCATCGCCATCTGGTGGAACGGGAGCGGGTAATCGAGGTAGATGAAACGGACCTTGTCCTTGTACTCGGTCAGGACCTGCTGAACGGTCGGATGCGCGCGCTTGCAGAACGGGCACTGGTAGTCGGACCATTCGACGATCGTGACCGGCGCATCGGCCGGGCCCATCGCCGGCGTTCCCGGGCGGATCGTGACCGTCGAGCGCGGCGGCTCGAGCAGAATCTTTACGTTGTTCTTCGCGGTGAGCTCGGCCAAGAACTGCCCGCGGCGATCGTTCGCCTTCTGGCCCTTGAGCATCTTCTCGATGTCGCCCTTGACGTCGTCGAACGTCTTGCCGCCCATGCGCGCCTTGTTCGTCTCGTAGAACTTCGTCACATCGTCCGGAGTCGGCGATCCGCTCTTGTCGTCGACCTCGGCCTTCAGGAGGGCTTCCTCGCTGACCTTGCGGGCCGCCGCCTCGTCGGTGACCAACTGCTGCTGGATCAAGCTGTTGAGCACGTTCGCGCGCACGTCGTACTCTTGCTGGCGGAGCTTGCCGAGCTGGTTCGCCGCCGCATGGTCGAGCGCGTCCATCGTGATCACCGTTCCGCCGACCGTCGCCGCCGCACGGGAATCGCCCGACCCCGCGGTCGCGCTCGCCGTTGCGGTGACCGCGGGCGCCGGGGGTGTGGTCTCCGCCTTGGATTTTTCCTTCTTCGCGAACGCGGGGGCGGTGACCGCGGCGGTGAGGAGCAGAATTGCCGTCGTCTTCGAAAGCGTCATCGGTCGAATCTCCCATGCCCGGGTCGCCCGCGATCGTCTTATGCGACGAACCGGCCCCGAATCCCGGATAATGTACAACCGGCTGTAGGAGGCGTCCAACGCGGCCCGTCGCGCTGCGCTATCATCGGCCGGGAACCGCCCTCTTGCGCTGTTTTTTGGAGAACGACGCGCCATGCCTGCGGCCTCCGTCACCGTCGTCGGGGCCGGCCTCGCCGGCAGCGAGGCCGCGTGGCAGATCGCCCAGCGCGGGGTTCCCGTGCGCCTTTTCGAGATGCGCCCGAACCAGCGAACGGCGGTCCACCGCACCTCCGAGTGTGCCGAGCTCGTTTGCTCGAACTCTCTGAAGTCCCTCGAGCGCGCGACGCCTCACGGCTTGCTCAAAGAAGAGATGACGGCGCTGGGCTCGAAGATCCTCGCATGCGCGCATTTGCATCGCGTCCCCGCCGGCGGGGCGCTCGCGGTCGATCGCGAGGCGTTCGCGAAGGAAGTCACCGCGGCGCTCGCATCCCACGCGTATATCGAGATCGTGCGCGAGGAAGTCGTCGAAATCCCCGAAGACGGGATCGTCGTGCTGGCGGTCGGCCCGCTCGTGTCGGCGCCGCTCCAAGAAGCGATCGCACGGTTCACCGGGCAGGACTACCTCCACTTCTTCGACGCGATCGCGCCGGTGATCGAGGCCGACACGATCGACCGC
>JAYUCM010000169.1:0-1856 GCA_043740355.1 Acidobacteriota bacterium
GAGCAGGTAGCCGTTCGTGTAGATCCTGAGAGCCATCCCCAGCCGGCGGGCCTCTCCGCAGATCTTGAAAAAGTCCTTGTGGCAGAGCGCCTCGCCGCCGGTCAGCGTCAGGTAGAGCACACCGAATTCCGAGATCTTGCGAAGCGTCTCGAAGATCTCCGGCGTCGTCATCTCGCGGCGACCTTGCGGGGCGTTGTAGCAGAAGGTGCAGAGGTGGTTGCAACGGAAGGTGAGCTCGAACTGCGCCGAAAGCGGTATCGCCTCGACGAACGCCTTCTCGATCAGCCTGCGGTAGGGCGTGATCTGCGGCTGCGGTACGGCCTCGCTCATCAGGACCCTTCGTTCGGGGCCGCCGCCGGGTCGGCGAGCATCCCCTCGCGCTGAAGTTCTTCCAAGAACGTAACCACGTCTTCCTTCGCCTGGGCGATTTCGATATCGAACTCATCCGCGATCGTCGCGGCCAGCACGTCCAGGTCCCGTGACCCGTCGAGCAAAGAGAATACGGCGATACCCACCGGATTCAAGACCTTGACCTCGGCCCGGCCCGGCAGGACCACCAGGCCCCCCTCGTCGCCGATCTGGCGGAAGGCGGTGTCGGGATGTCGTCGCGGATAGGCCATGCCGACCCCCATGCCTGAGTTCTCCATCGGTTCGGTCAAAGGCCTCGAAAGTGTACGGTGCGGGTCCGGTATCGGCAATCACGAAAACCCGGCCCCCCATCATGGCGATCGCGGCCCGGCGGCGCCACCGCTCCCTCCGAGCCGGCCGGCGAGGGCCGCACCCTGGACCGTGCCGAGCGCCTCGAGAGCCCGGACGCACCCGCCCGCGCCCTGGCGGTCGCCCGCCGCCAAGAGGGCAACTCCGAGCGTGTAGATGGCGCCCTCCGACTCCGGTTCCATCCGAACGGCCTCGCGCAGCTCCACGATGGCTTCCTCGAGCCGCCCGGCGCGCGCCAATGCGAGCCCGAGATTGTGGCGGGCCGGGCCCATCGAAGCGTCGATGGCCAAGGCCCGGCGGAACGCGTCCGCAGCGGCGTCGAACGCACCGCGTCGCGCGAGAATCGTGCCGAGGTTGTACCAACCGTCGGCGTCATTTTCGTCGGCCAGTGCGCGAAAGATCGTCAGCGCCTCGTCGTCACGGCCCCGCGCCGAAAGCGCGCTGCCGAGCGACACGCGCGCCTCGCGCCCTGTCGGGTGCGATGCGAGCTCGCGCCGATGGGCTTCGATCACCTCATCCAGGAGCGCCGCATAGCTGACGTCGTCGCTCGCCGCGTGCAGGGCGAGTTTCGGAAAACGCGGCGCCGTCTTGTCGATCCCTCGGGGGAGCTGCGCCACGAGGTAGTCGCCGCCTGAGACGTCGGCGAAGTAGACCGGCGCACCGGTCGCGCGCGCGTCCTCGAGCGAAAAGATGAGGCTGTCGTCATCGAGGTGCATCACCAGGTGCACGGGTTGCTCGGTCCAGAGGTCGACCCCGCTCACGGCCGCGTACTCGAGAGTTGCGTGCCGGTCGTGCGCCATGAGGCGCGGCTCGCCCGGAGCCGACTTCGCGACGACTCGGTCGGTCAGCCCGAGGCGATCGAGCACCCGCAGGTTCGAGTAGTACGGGACGGCGCCGACCGCAAACATCGCGACGTACGCGTCCTTCGGAAGGACGTCCGCAGCGACCAGCGCGCGCAAGCGCCGGCCTTCGGGAACGACGATCCCGAGGAACAGCGCGTGCTCTTCCTGGCGGACGCCGACCAGGTGCAAGGTGATTCGCCGCAGCAGGCTGCGATGAGCCAGAGCCAGACGACGGACCCCGGGCCAGCGGTAAACGGGGTCGCGGGAGGGTTCGAGGTAGCTCGCCCCGTCGCCGCG
>JAYUCM010000170.1:0-4586 GCA_043740355.1 Acidobacteriota bacterium
GCGAATGACTCAATGGGAGACCTGACCCCAATTCCCCCTACTCGACGGTGACGCTCTTGGCGAGGTTGCGCGGCTGGTCCACGTCGCAACCGCGCAGCAGCGCGATGTGATAGGCGAGCAACTGCAGCGGCAACACCGTGAGCAGCGGCGACAGCAGATCGTGCGTCTTGGGCACGGTGAGCACGAAGTCGGCCTTCTGCGCGACGTCCCCGCCGAGCTCGTCGGTCACCGCGATGACGATTCCCGATCGCGCCTTCACCTCTTCGATGTTCGAGAGCATCTTCTCGAAGACGCCGTCGAACGGGGCGATCGCCACCACCGGCATTTCTTCGTCGATCAGAGCGATCGGTCCGTGCTTCATCTCGCCTGCGGGATACCCCTCGGCATGGATGTACGAGATCTCCTTGAGCTTCAAGGCGCCCTCGAGCGCGATCGGGTAGTTCACGCCGCGGCCGAGGTACAGGAAATCGCGGTGAAGGTGAAACGCCTTCGCGAGCTCGACGACAGGGCCGTCGTCGTGGAGGTAGCGCTCCATCTGCGCGGGGATGTGGTAGAGATCGCGGATCAGCTGCGACAGCTCGTCGTCGCCGATCGTTCCGCGCACGCGGCCGAGCTTGAGCGCCAAGAGCGCAAGCGCGACGATCTGGCTCGTGAACGCCTTCGTCGAGGCGACCCCGATCTCGGGGCCGGCGTGCGTGTAGATCGTTCCGTCGCACTCCCTCGTCAGCATCGAGCCGCGCACGTTGCAGATGGCGAGGGCCTTGGCCCCCTTCGACCTCGATTCACGCTCGGCGGCGAGCGTGTCCGCGGTCTCGCCCGACTGGCTGATGAACACCGACAGGCACCGGTCGTCGAGCATCGGCTTCCGGTACCGGTACTCCGAAGCGTAATCGACCTCGACCGGGATCTTCGCGAGCTGTTCGATGAGGAACTTCCCGACGTGTCCCGCGTGCCACGACGTGCCGCACGCGACGATCTGCATGCGGTCGGCGTGACGCAGGTCGTCGTCCGACAGCCTGATCTCCTCGAGGTGGATCGTGTGGTCCTCGAGCGAAACCCGCCCCAGGAGCGTGTCGCGCACCGCACGCGGCTGCTCGTGGATCTCTTTCAGCATGAAGTGCTTGTAGCCGCCCTTCTCCGCCATGATCGGATCCCACGGGATCCGCGTCGGCTCCTTGGAGAGCGGGCTGCCGTCCATCCGCATGAAGCTCACGCCGGAGGGCTTCACCACCACGATCTCGTAGTCGTCCATGAAGACGACGTCCTTCGTGTGGGAGAGGACCGCGGGGATGTCGGACGCGACGAAGTATTCGTCCTTGCCGATCCCCACGACGAGAGGCGGGCCGAGGCGCGCCGCGACGAGCGTTTCGGGATCGTCGGCCGAGATCGCAACCAACGCGTAGATCCCGCGGAAGCGGGGGAGCACCGCGCGGAAGGCGGTCGCGAGGTCGCAGCGTTCGTCCTTCACGTGCTGCTCGAGCGCGTGCGCGACGATCTCGGTGTCGGTTTCGGTGACGAAGCGGTGACCCTTTTTTTGCAGCTCGTGCTTGAGCTCGATGTAATTCTCGATGATGCCGTTGTGGATGACGACGATCCGGCCGGTGCAATCGCGGTGAGGGTGGGCGTTCTCTTCGGTGGGGCGGCCATGGGTCGCCCAACGCGTGTGCGCGATGCCGTAGCGGCCGTGGATCGGGCTGTCGACCAACACCTTCTCGAGATCGCGAAGCCGCCCGGGGGCGCGGCGGATGTGCAGCTTGCCGTCGGCATCGACGACCGCGATCCCGGCGCTGTCGTAGCCGCGGTACTCGAGCTTGCGCAGCCCCTCGATCAGAACTTCGACCGGGTCCTTCGCGCCGATGTAGCCGACGATGCCGCACATGGTGTGAAGACCTCCGCTGCGATCCGTCCCGTAAGGAATAGTGCGGTCTTGACCTTCGCGCAATCAGGAATGAGTGGAATCACCGCCGGCGGCCCTCTTCTTCCGCCTTGCCACCCAACCTTCCATGTTGAGCTGGCGAACCCGGCTGAGTGCCAACGCGCCCGGCGGGACGTCCTCGGTGACCGTCGTGCCCGCCGCCACGTACGCCCCCTCGCCGAGGGTGACGGGCGCCACGAGCTGGCTGTCGCTGCCGACGAACACGCCGGGGCCGAGAGTCGTCCGGTGCTTGTTCACGCCGTCGTAGTTGCAGGTGATCGTCCCCGCCCCGATATTGCAGCCCGGGCCGATCTCCGCATCGCCCAGGTAGGCGAGGTGCGGCGCCTTGCTGCCCTTCCCCAGCCGTGTCTTCTTGAGCTCGACGAAGTTGCCGACGCGCGCGTTCGCCTCGAGGGTCGACCCCGGCCGCAGATGCGCGAACGGCCCGAGCTGCGCGGCGTCGCCGATACGGCTGTCCTGGAGGACGCAGTGGTCTTTCACTTCGACCCCGCGGCCGAGCACCATGTTGGCGAGGCGCGACCCCGAACGGATGACGCAGTCCTCGCCGATCGTGCAGCTTCCCTCAAGGATGACGTCGGGGTAGAGCACCGTGTCGCGGCCGACCTTCGCGCGCGGATCGACCCACGTGCGGGACGGGTCGAGCAAAGTGACGCCGCCGTCCTGGAGCTCGGCCGCCTTGCGCGCGTAGAGCAGCGCTCCGGCGGCGGCGAGCTCGTCGCGGGTGTTGACGCCCAGGACCGCTTCGGAGTCCGCGTGCTTCAGCGCGACGACGGTCTTGCCCTTGGCGATCAGGGCGTGCACGGCGTCGGTGAGGTAGTACTCGCGCTGCGCGTTGTCCGGGCGCAGCTTCTTGAGCGACGCCATCAGGACGGACGGATCGGCGCAATAGATGCCGCAGTTGATCTCGACGATCTTGCGCTCTGCGGGGGTCGCGTCCTTGTGCTCGACGATGCGGATGACTCGTCCCTCGGCGTCCCGCACGATCCTGCCGTAGCCGGTCGCATCGTCGACCTCGGTCGTGACGAGCGACAGGACCGCCTTCGACTTCCGGTGGAGGGCGACGAGGGCGCGGAGCGTCGAGGGCTCGAGGTTGGGCAGGTCGCCGTTGACGATGAGGAGCGGACCCCGCGCTCCCCGGAGCGCTCCCGCGGCTTGCGTCACGGCGTGGCCGGTGCCGCGCTGCTCGGCCTGGACGGCGAACGCGTCGCACAACCCCACGAGCGCGGCCTGAACCCGGTCGCCCTGGAAACCGACGACCGCGACGGTCCGCGCCGGACGGAGGGCCCGCGCGGCGCGGGCGACCCAGGTCACCATCGGCTGCCCCGCGACCGGGTGGAGAAGCTTGATCGTCTTCGACTTCAGGCGCGTTCCCTGACCGGCCGCGAGAAGCAGCACCGTCAGCGGCGCCCGTGATCCCGTCACGCTCAGGCCCCCGCGTTGCTCGGCTCGATGATGTCGATGAACGCGGCCTCGTCGCGCACCTTGTCGAAATCGGAATCGGACGCCGCCTGGAAGCGGAACTTCGGATCGAGGGCGACCGCCTTCTTGAGCTCGGATGCGGCCCCCTCGCCGCTTCCTTGGAGGCCGCGGACCGAGGCGCGGGCGTAGAGGACGCTCGCGTCGTTCGGCCTGTGGCCGAGCGCCTTGTCGAGGAGCGACCACGCCTCGTCGAGCCGGCCCGCGTTCGCCGCAACGACCCCACGGTGGTAGAGCGCGTCGGCGTCGTCTCCGCCGGGCGCCGCGCTCCCGATCTTCCCGGAGCAGATCGACGCGTACGTGCGCGCGCGATCGGAGAGGATCGGCTCGTCGGGGGCCGCGGCCTCCGACACCGCCTCGAACAGGGGCTGGGCCTCGGCGAACTGCCCCTTCAGAAAAAGGGCGGACGCCGCGGCGAACTGCTCGACGGCCGCTTCGTACGCCGCGATGTTCCGCGGCTTGAAAGGGGCGGTGCCCGTGAGCGCTTGCGCGGCAACGGCCGTTTCCTCGGGTGTGGCCGGTGCCTTCTTCTTCGTGGTCGCCATGGTCGGTTGGAACCTCCCTCGGGGTGTGTCGGGGTCCCGCAGGACGCGGGAACGGCGCATCATAGCGGCGCCGGGCGGTCGGCTTCAAGCCGGAGCCCGGAGGAGCCCGTTCGGACTGGTAGTATTCGCCCCATGCTCGGGTACGTCGGTCTGGGCAGCAACATCGGCGACCGCGAGGCGCACCTTCGCGCCGGCCTCATCGCGATGGCTCGGGACGGCGTGTGCCCGGTGGCCGTCTCGTCGCTGTGGGAGACCGAGCCGGTGGGCGGCGCGGGGCCGACCTGGTTCCTCAACATGGTCGCCCGCGTGGCCACGGACCTCCCGCCGGAGGACGTTCTCGGCGTCCTGCTCGCCTGCGAGCGCGAGCGCGGGCGGAACCGGCGTCGTCCGAGCGCGCCGCGTGAGCTGGACCTCGATCTCCTGATGCTGGGAGAATTGGAGCGCAGCGCGCCGGAGCTCACGCTGCCGCATCCTCGATTGTGGTCGCGGCGCTTCGTGCTCGCCCCGCTCGCGGAAATCGCCCCGGAATTCGCCGGCGCACTTCTGCGCCTCGTCGATCCCCACGAGGTGCGCAGGATCGGCAAGCTTGCCTTGCCGGAAACGCTCCCCGTATACTCGCCCGCTCTATG
>JAYUCM010000171.1:0-1847 GCA_043740355.1 Acidobacteriota bacterium
CTTTGGGGAGTGTCACCTCTTTAAAGGGGAGTGTCCCCTTTTTTCCTAGAGTTTGGCGACGGCGGTTTTGCGGCGGAGCTGGAGCACCTCGGCGTCGGGATCGACGAGGACGCGATCGGGATCGAAGTCGCAGCGGACGGTCACGTCCTTCGTCTCGCCGGCTGCGAGCGTGAGCGCCGCGCGCGCATCCTTGTAATCCGCCTTGGCGACGCCCTTCTCGTCGAAGCGCTCTCCCTTCACCGCCGCGATCGTCACGGGCATCGTGGATTTCCCCTTGTTCGTCACTTTGACGGTGACCTCGAACGATCCCCCGCTCCCGTTCTTTTTCGCATCGTCCAAGACGTACTCGGGGACGACGACCTCGTGGAACCACTGCTTGACGAACGCGTCGTACGCCTCGGGGTCTCGCGCGTACGGCCGGAGAAACGCCGTGAGGTCCTGGAGCACCGGATGGTCGGGGTTGTCGTCGTACGCGCTCTGGAAGTCGTGCAACCCGCGCATCAGGTTCTCGCGCCCCATTTCGTGAAGGAGCATCCAGACGACCCACCCCATCTTGTCGTAGGTGACGGTCGTATCGCCCGGCTTCGAGCCGTCGATCTTGACCATCGGCTTTTCGGAATCGACCTGCCGGGAGTCTCCGTAGTTCTCTTCGATCCGCTTGCAGAACTCGATGCGCGCGGACAGCCCCTTCACCTGCTCGATCAACAGAATCGTCGAGAAATGCGACATCCCCTCGGAGAGAAGATCACCTCCGGGGCCCTTGCCGGGTAGGAGCAGGTTGCCCCACCACTGGTGCGCGGCCTCGTGCGCGGCGACCGTGAACGGCGCGTTACCCGTTTTCTCCTGGCGCGTGAGGAAACCGATACCTTCCGAGAACGTGATGTCGGTCGGAAACCCTTGCGCGTACGTCGCGAGCGCGGGGAACTCGGAAAGCTTCAGCTCCTTCCACGGATACTCGCGGAACCACGCCGAGAAGTACTTGCGCGCCCCGTTCAAGCCGAGCATCAGCTCGTCGATGTTGTACGTATGCGCCGGGTCGTAGTAGATCGCGGTCCCCTCGCCCTTGCGCTCGGCCCACTTCCCGGCGACGACGTTGAACATCCGCACCTTGCGGTCCGTCCTCCAAACCGCCGTGCGCACCCCGTCCTTCACCGTGTCCGATTCCAGAACGCCGATCGAGTTGTAGCGGTAGGCCGCGGGCCCCGAAACTTCGACCCGCGCGGTGAACGCGGATCCGCTCCCGAACGCGGGCTCCGTCCGGCCGACGTAGAAGTCGTCGGGATAGACCCGGGTCTCGTAGCGATTCTTCTCTTCTTCGATGCCGATCTGCTCGTCGTAGCCGACCGTCGGCACGAACGACGGCCCGAACGCGGTGAGGACGACCCCTGCCGGCAAGATGAACTCCATGGTCCCACCGCCGTTTCGCGAGCTTCCTTTCGGGAAGTTCCCGGCGTACGAGAACCCAACGTCGACCGTGCCGCCTTGTGCCATCGGCGCTTCCGGCGTGAACGCGAACAGCGACGTGCGATTCTCGGGCTTGTACTCCTTCCCGTTCATCGTCCACTTGACGTCGGTCCAGTGGAAACCGCCGGTCAATGCGAACCTCTTGAGCGGCGCGTCGTGCGGGTTGGACAGCGTGAATCTTCCCTCGGTGGCGAAGTGGCTCTGCTCGGGATCGAGGTTGAGCTTCACGTCGACGTCGACGATCTCGGGCTGAGGCGCGTCCTTCCAGGTCGCGAGGTTTTGCTTCCAGTAGTCGTGCGCCTTCTTCTTCGCGACATCCGACTGCCCGCCGCGGGTGACCATGACGCCCAACGTCGTCGCGAGCACGGCGGGAGCTGCTACAA
>JAYUCM010000172.1:0-4584 GCA_043740355.1 Acidobacteriota bacterium
TCCCAGCCCACGGGGCTCGCTTACGAGCCCGGCTCGGGAAACGCGTTCCTCCTCGAGAAGGGCGACGCGACGGGACACGCCCGTGTCTTGCGCCGCGCCCTGGCCGGCGGCGCGGTGACGACCGCGCTCACCCTACCGTGCGTCGACCAGGACGGCGAGCGCGGGCTGCTCGGCATCGCCTTCGATCCGGACTACGTTCAAAGCGCTTCCACGCGATGGGTCTACCTTTATTACACGAGACTCTCGTCCGGAGCCTGCTTGATCGGCGGAAGTCCCGGTTCGCGTAACCGCGTCGTTCGTTTCAAAGAGGCCGGCGGCACGCTCTCCGGGGAGCAGCTCCTTCTCGAGGGGCCGGTTCTGGGGGCCTCGAACCACAACTCAGGCACGCTGCGCTTCGCCGCCGACAAGACGCTCTTCGTGTCGATGGGCGACAACGAGACCGGTTCCGACGCCAATCCGCGCGCGCGAGACCTGACGGATCTGCGCGGGAAGATCTTGCGAATTCAACGAACCGGCGCCGCGCCGAGCGACAACCCGTTCGTCGGCCAGGCTCCGAAACGACCCGAGATCTGGGCGTGGGGGTTTCGCAACCCGTTTCGATTCTCGATCGATCCCGCGACGGGCATTCCGTGGATCGGAGACGTCGGCGAAAACACCTGGGAAGAGATTGACCGCGGCGTGAAGGGAGCGGACTACGGCTGGCCGTGCTTCGAGGGCAACGATTCGCACGCCACATGCACGCCCCCTGCCGCGAGTGCGACGCCACCGGCCTTGGTCTACGGGCACCACTTCGTGCCGTCGCCCTTCAACGGGTCCGCCGTGGTCGGCGGGCCTGTCTACCGGAACGGCAACTTCCCGGCGTTCTATACGGGCCGCGTTTTCTTCGGGGACTATGGCGACCACTGGATCCGAAGCGCGGCGATCGTTGGCAGCACGCTTTCGGACGTGCAGCTGTTCATGGATGACGCCGGCCCCTTGGTGGACCTCGTTCAAGCCCCGAACGGCTGCTTGGCGTGGGTCGATATCGTCTCGGGCGGCGTTCACGAAACCTGCTACACGGCGGGTAACAACAACGCGCCGGTCGTGCGCGCCGACGCGGCCCCGACGTCCGGAACAGCTCCTCTGGCCGTGCAGTTCACCGGATCGGACTCGACCGACGCCGACGGCGATCCGCTGCTGTATTCATGGGACTTCGGCGACACCGGCTCCAGCTCGCTCCCGGATCCACCGCACCTCTACACCTCCGGCGTGTACTCGGCGACGCTCACGATCGACGACCAGAAAAACCTCGCGAACTCGCTGGCGGTCTCGCCGCCGATCCGGATCGTTTCAGGAAACCAGGCCCCGGACCCGTCGATCGCCCAGCCGGCGGACGGCTTGCACTACAACGCCGGCGACACGATCGCGTACTCGGGAAGCGCAAGCGATCCGGAGGATGGGACGATCCCCGCCGCGGACCTGTCGTGGACGATCGTCTTCCATCACGACACGCACACGCACCCGTTCCAGGGACCGATCGACGGCGTTTCGTCCGGGTCATTCACGATTCCGACGTCCGGCGAGGATGCGACCAATGTTTGGTTCCGGATCCACCTGACCGCGACCGACTCCGGGGATCCGCTGGGGCCGCAGGCGTGGGTCTCGTCCTCGACTTACGTGGACGTCTTCCCGAACATCTCGACGATCACACTCGACGCACAGCCGGCGGGGCAGGGGTTGAAGGTGTCGTTCGGCGGTACGCAGGTTGTCGCTCCGGCATCGTTCGACTCGATCGTCAACTTCCCCAACGGGATCGCGGCGCCGTCCCCCCAGACTGTCGGCGGCCGCACGTGGACCTTTCTTCACTGGGACGATGCGGCGGCCAACTCGCGGACGATCGCGACGCCGCAGGCGGACACGGCCTACACGGCGATCTTCCGTTGTACGTCCGGCTGTTCGGGCCTCGCGGATCAAGACGGCGACGGCTTCCTCGTGAGCGAAGGCGACTGCAACGACCTCGACCCGACGATTTTCCCCGGCGCCCCCGAGCTGTGCGACGGGAAGGACAACGACTGCAATCTCGACGTCGATGAGGCCACCTGCGACGCGTTCGGCGGTGCCGACGGCGCGATGAACGGGTTGGACCTCGCACTTCTCGGGCGGTTCTTCGGCCAGTGCTCCGGGTCGGCCGGATCGCAGCCGTGGGCGGCTGCCGATCTCACGAAGGACGGGTGTCTCGACGGGAACGACCTCGCGCTGATGGCGGCGGTCTGGGGCTGCAGCGGCACGGCCCCGGTGTGTCACTGACGACCGCGCTCTGGGCGCCGATCGCGCGCTACACCCGTTGGCTTCACACGCGTTGGCCCGCGGGAACCGTCGAGAAACTCCCGGTCGTCGGCAAGGACGGGTCGACCGGGGTGCCCGGGCTCTACATCGTCGGCGACCTGACCGGAATCCCGCTCCTCAAGTTCTCCGTGGACACCGGCGCGCGCGCGGTGCGGACGATCGCAGGCGACCCGTCGTTCGTGAAGCGCGAGCGCCGGTCCGGAGCCGCGGTACACGACCTCATCATCGTCGGTGCGGGGGTGTCGGGAATGTCCGCCGCCGTCGAGGCGAGCAAGCTGAAGCTGGATTTCGTGATCGTCGAGGCGAGCGAGCCGTTCTCGACCATCGTCAACTTTCCGAAGCGAAAGCCGATCTTCACCTACCCCACCACCATGGTCCCGGCCGGCGATTTGCAGCTCACCGCGACGCTGAAGGAGCCCCTCGTCGAAGAGCTAAAGCGACAGACGACGGGGGCTGGGGTCGTTCCGAAGGCGGCGCGCGTCGAGCACGTGCGGCGAAAAGGGGTCCTCCTCGAGGTGGCGCTGGGCGGCGGCGAGACGCTCCTCGCGCACCGCGTGATCGTCGCCATCGGCCGCTCGGGGAACTTCCGCAGGCTCGGCGTTCCGGGCGAGGGGCGGGACAAGGTCAGCAACCGCCTCCACGATCCCAAGGACTTCGCGGAAAAAGACGTGCTGGTCGTCGGCGGGGGAGACTCCGCCCTCGAGACCGCGCTCGCGATCGCGGGAGCCGGCGGACGCGTGACGCTCTCCTACCGCAACCAGGAATTCTCACGTCCCAAGCCCGCCAACGTCGATGCCATCGGAAAGCAGGAGACGCTGCGGCTCGCGCTCGGGTCCACGGTGAAAGAGATCCGGGCCGAGGATGCGGTATTGACTTGGGACGGCGGAAGGGAAGAGACGATACCGAACGACGCCGTCTTCACGATGATCGGGCGCGAGGCGCCGCTTCCATTTCTCCGCCGATCGGGCGTCGAGATCCGAGGTGAATGGACGGCCGCGACGTGGGGGACGTTCCTCGCGTTCATGGCCTTCTGCGTCTTCCTCTTCAACTGGAAGGCGGATGGGCTCGTCTACAGCGCGTTCAAGGAGCACCACGGGTTCCCGTTCGGCGTTCCCGCCGCGCTTCACGGCTTGGCTTCGGCGTTCGCGCGTCCGGAGAACATCCTCGGCACGTTGGCGCTGTCCCTCGGCTCGCCCGGGTTCTACTACTCGCTTGCGTACTGCCTGTGCGTCGTGATCTTCGGGGTCAAGCGCATCAACAAGCGCAAGACGCCGTACGTCAAGGTCCAGACGCTTTCCTTGATGGCGGTCCAGACGGTGCCGCTCTTCCTGCTCCCGTACCTCGTGTTCCCCTGGCTGGGACACAACGGCTGGTTCGACCACGGCGTGGGGGCTTGGCTGGGCGATCAGCTCTTCCCCGTCACGTCGTGGGACCCGCAGGGACGCGAGTACTGGCGCGCGTTCGGGTTCATCCTCGCGTGGCCTCTTTTCATCTGGAACGTCTTCACGTCCAAGCCGATGGTGCTTTGGCTCGCGATCTGCTTCGTGCAAACGTTCGTCGTCATCCCCGCGATCATCTACAGGTGGGGGAAGGGCGCCTACTGCGGCTGGATCTGCTCGTGCGGAGCCCTCGCCGAAACGTTGGGCGACGCGCACCGGCAAAAGATGCCGCACGGCAAGTTCTGGAACGGGCTGAACATGGTCGGGCAGGTCGTGCTCGCCGTCGCTGTGATCCTCGCCGTGTTGCGCACGATCTCGTGGATTTGGCCGAGCTCCTTCGCGCAGCCGCTCTTCGACGGCATCTTGAACGGGTGGCACCCCTTCGGCATCCAGACGAACTACTACTGGATCGTGGATGTCGGCTTTGCGGGCATCTTGGGCGTCGGGATGTATTTCCATTTCAGCGGCCGCGTCTGGTGCCGGTTCGCCTGCCCGCTCGCCGCGCTCATGCACATCTACGCGCGCTTCACGTCGTTTCGCATCCTGGCCGACAAGACGAAGTGCATCTCATGCTCCGTCTGCACGTCGGTCTGCCACCAGGGGATCGACATCATGGCGTTCGCCAACAAGGGCCTTCCCATGGAAGATCCCCAATGCGTGCGGTGCTCGGCGTGCGTCGAGAGCTGCCCCACGGGCGTCCTCACCTTCGGCCGGGTTGATCGCGCGGGGAGTCTGATCTCGGTCGACACGCTGCTCGCCAGCCGCGTGCAGATGGCGGAGAAATAGGGGTCAGGTCTCCCACTGGGAAATAGGGGACACT
>JAYUCM010000173.1:0-11081 GCA_043740355.1 Acidobacteriota bacterium
GGGGAGCATCGCTTGCCGGCCCGGGCGAGTTCACTTACCGGGCGCTGCGGCGGGGGCGTCTCGATCTCGCCCGTGCGGAAGCTGTCCGTGACCTTATCGCGGCTCGGACCGTCTACCAGGCTCGCGTCGCGTTCACGCAGGTGAACGGGGCGCTGGCCCGGCACCTCGCCCCGCTCGTTGAGGCCCTGGTCGAGTTGGTCGCGCGCGGGGAGGCCGCCATCGAGTTCGCCGACGAGTCCGAGACGCACCTGGCTGCGGGAGGCCTCGCCCACGGCCTCATGGACGCCCTTGCGTCGGCGCGCTCGCTTCTCGGGGAGGCGCGCCGCGGCCGCATCGTGAGAGAGGGCGCGCGTGTGGCGTTGTCCGGTGTGACGAGCGTCGGGAAGTCGTCGATATTCAATCGACTCCTCGGGCGCGATCGGGCGATCGTTTCCCCCGTTCCGGGGACCACGCGCGACACGCTCGAAGAGACCGTCGATCTCGACGGCATTCCCGTCACGGTGATCGATACCGCAGGGGTTCGCCGCGCCGGCGATGCGATCGAGGCCGAGGGGGTTCGCCGCGCCCAGGCGGCGGCGTCGGAGGCCGATCTGGTCATCCTCGTGCTCGATGCCGGCCGAAACCTGCGGATCGATGAGCGGGAGGCGCTGGCGAGACGGGACTCGCGCGGCGCGGGAACGATCGTCGTGGCGAACAAATTCGATCTCGCGCCGCCTGTCGGCGGGCTTCCGTGGCCGGGTGCGATTCCAGTCTCCGCGCTCACGGGCGAAGGACTCGATGCTCTACGCGCCGCGATTCGCGAGGCGCTGCGCGGGTCCGGCCCCTTGGAGGACCCCGTCCTGACGAATGTCCGACACGCCGCGGCGCTCGAAGAGACCGTCGCGGCCCTCGATCGTGCACGCGATGCGCTTCCGTTCGGCGAGGAGATCGTGCTCGAGGATCTCCGCGCTGCCCTTTCCGCGTTGGGCGAGATCACGGGCGAGGTTCCGAACGATGAACTGTATGATCGGATCTTCAGTACCTTCTGCATCGGAAAGTAGATGACTCACCTCACGGACGTCGTGGTCGTCGGCGCCGGCCACGCGGGCTGCGAGGCCGCTCTGGCCTCGGCACGGATGGGCTGCGCGGTCGCGCTCGTCACGTTGAAACGCGATGCCGTGGCCCGCATGTCCTGCAATCCGGCGATCGGCGGCCTCGCGAAGGGCCATCTCGTCCGCGAAATCGACGCGCTGGGCGGCGCGATGGGCCGTCTCGCGGACGCGTGTGGGATCCAGTTCCGGTTGCTCAACCGCAGCCGCGGCCCGGCGGTGCGCGGCCCGCGCGCGCAGCAGGACAAAGACCTCTACCACGGCGCCATGCTCGCCGAGCTCTCCGCCTGCCCGAACCTGACGCTCGTGGAGGGGGAGGTCGCGGCGCTGATCGTCGCCCGCGGGCGCGCATCCGGCGTGCGCCTGGCCGACGGATTCGAGCTCGCCGCATCCGCCGTGGTCCTGACGACCGGGACGTTTCTGCGCGGTCTCCTTCACGTCGGCCTCGACCGAACGCCCGGCGGACGGACCGGCGAGGGTCCGTCGAACGCCCTGTCGGCGGAGCTAGAAGGCCTCGGCTTCCGCATGGGTCGATTCAAGACCGGTACGCCTCCTCGCCTCCTCCGGGCGAGCGTGGACCTCTCGCGTTTCGACCGCCAGCCGGGCGACCCGGAACCGACGTTTTTCTCGGAGATCACCGAGCGCGTCGCGTTGCCTCAGGTGTCTTGCCATATCGCCCACACGAACGAGCGTGTGCATCGGATCGTCAGCGAAAATCTCCACCGTTCGCCGTTGTTCACGGGCGCCATCGCCGGCCGCGGGCCCCGTTACTGCCCTTCGCTCGAGGACAAGGTCGTCCGCTTCGCCGACCGGGAGCGCCACCAACTTTTCCTGGAACCCGAAGGACTCGAGTCGCCGCTCCTCTATGTGAACGGCTTTTCGACGTCGCTCCCGCCCGAGATCCAGCGTGACATGGTGCGGGCGGTCGTCGGCCTCGAGGACGCCGAGATGATCCGTCCGGGCTACGCCGTCGAGTACGACTACGTGGATTCGACCGAGCTGCGGCCGACGCTTCAGACCAAGCGCGTTCCGCGGCTGTTTCTCGCGGGTCAAATCAACGGGACAACGGGATACGAGGAAGCCGCAGGGCTCGGGCTGATGGCTGGAATCAACGCGGCGCTCGCGGTCAGGGAGGAGCCCGCTCTGGTGCTCGGCCGCGAGGAGGCCTATCTGGGAATCCTCGTCGATGATCTGGTCACGCGAGGGACGAGCGAGCCATACCGCCTGTTCACGTCACGAGCCGAGTACAGACTTCTGCTCGGCGTCGACACGGCCTCGCGACGCCTCGGGGCACACGGCACGCGCATCGGGCTCCTCGACGCGTCGCGCGCCGCGGCCTCGGCGGCGCGCTGGACGGCCATCGAACAGGCGGCGAGGGATATCGCGCAGGAAGCGCTGCCGCGCGAGATCGCGGCTCGCGAACGCGGGAGCGTGGGAACGGTCGCCGAGCTGGTGCGTCGTCCCGAGACGGACGTCGAGGTCGTCGTCCCTCACAGCCGGGCCCTCGGTGCGCTCTCGCTGCGCGATCGCCGCATCGTCGCGGAGATCGTGAAGTTCGAGGGGTACGTTGAGCGCCAGCGCCGCGTCGCGGAGCGTGTGCGCCGATCCGGAACGATCCGGATCCCGGTTACGCTGGCCTTCCGCGAGCTTTCGGGGCTTTCCCGAGAGCTCGCCGAGAAGCTCGAGATCGTACGGCCGGAAACGCTGGGCCGCGCCGCCCGCATCGACGGGATGACGCCGGCCGCATTGGCTCTGCTCGCGGTGCACATCGAGAAGGCTCAGGAGCGATCCACCGGATGACCACCAGCCCGCCGGCTGTCCCCGATCCACGAGCGATCGTGGAGCGTGCGCTCGCCGCCGGAATCGCGCTTTCGCGCCCCGCCGCACAAGCGCTCGCTGCCCACGCGCGCGCGGTCCTTCTTGCCAACGAGCGTCTGCACCTGACCGCCATCACGCAGCCGGCAGCGTTTTTCGAGCGGCACCTCGGCGAAGCTTTCGAGGGCGCCGCCCTGCTTCCCGCGTCGATCCAGGGCGTGCTCCTCGATCTCGGGAGCGGCAATGGCTATCCAGGGATTCCTCTCGCGATCGCCCGCCCGGGACTCGTGCCCGTGCTCGCTGAGTCGTCATCGAAGAAGGCCGCGTTCCTCCGCGAGGCCCTCATCGCAGCGGGGCTGACGCACGGCCGCGTGCTCGAGGCGCGTGTCGATCGAACGGTGGACGTCGAGAATCTTCCCGCAGTTGCGATTCTCGCGACCCGCGCGATGGGAGGCTGGGAAAGAATCGTCCCCAAGCTCGTCAGCCGCATCGCACCGGGCGGTTTCGTGCTGATTTGGGCGGGCGGCGAGGCGGAGGCGATCATGGCGCGCACGGCATGGTCGCGGCTCCGCGTCGAGAAGAGCCGCAGCCTCCCAGGGCGGGAACAATCGCGCGTGTACCGTCTCGGCTTGCGTTCATAGATTTAAATAATTATATATCATGTTTCCACATGGAAACATCCCGTCGGCCAGCCGGCTCCGGATGTTCCACGTGGAAACGCCCCAATCCGCATCTACCGCGCGGCCTGTGTTAGATTGCGGCTGCTTTCTTCGCTGGAGTCGCACTTGGGTCGCATCGTCTCAATCGTCAACCAGAAGGGCGGAGTCGGAAAGACGACTACATCCGTGAACTTGGCTGCGGCGCTCGCCATTGCCGAGCGAAGCGTTCTTCTGATCGACGCTGATCCCCAGGCGAATTCAACCCGGGCGCTAGGCGTCGAGGCCGACGCCGAACGGGCCTCGCTCTACGATGCGATCGCCGGTGAAGCAACGCTTGACGACGTCAAGATCGCCGTCCCCGGACTCCCCCATCTCAGTCTCGTGCCGGGGGATCGCGACTTGATCGGAGCCGAGCTCGAGCTCGCCGGTGCGGACGGACGTGAGTTCCGCCTCAAGACCTTGTTGGCGGTGGTCCGTGATACCTATCAGCACATCCTCATCGACTGCCCGCCTTCTCTCGGATTGCTGACGCTCAATGCACTGACCGCTGCGGACGCCGTGCTGATCCCCGTCCAGTGCGAATACCTGGCCCTCGAGGGGATTTCGCAGCTCACCGACACGCTCGACCGCGTCCGGCAGGCTCTCAACCCCGCCCTCGAGGTCGAGGGGGTCCTGATGACGATGTACGACGAGCGGACCAACCTCTCCCGCCAGGTCGTCGACGAGGTGCGCGCGGTATTCGGTGACTTGGTCTACAAGACGGTCGTGCCACGGAACATTCGGCTGGGAGAAGCACCGAGTCATGGCAAGCCGATCTTCCTCTACGACATCCGGTCCCGCGGGGCCGAGTCGTACCTCAACTTGGCGAAGGAGTTCGTAGCGCATGAAGAGAAAGGCGTTGGGCAAGGGGCTTAGCAGCCTCATCCCCTCTTCGATAGCAAGAACCCCGACGCCGACGGCCAAGCCCGTGCCGTCGTTTCCGGCGGAATTACGGCTCGAGGTCAGCAAGATTCGGCCCAATCCGCAGCAGCCGCGGCAATCCTTCGACGAAGCAGGGCTAGACGACCTCGCGCGCTCGCTGCGGTCGCAGGGGGTCCTTCAACCCGTCGTTGTCCGCCCGCTATCGGATGGCCGGTTCGAGCTGATCGCGGGGGAGCGCCGATGGAGAGCGGCTCAGCGCGCCGGCATTCACCAGATCCCAGCCGTCGTGAGGGACGTCCCCGACGAGAAACTGTTGGAGCTGGCTCTTATCGAAAACCTCCAACGCGAGGAGCTGAACTCGATCGAGGAGGCCGAAGCCTATCGAATCTTGATCGATGACCTCGAACTGACCCAGAACGAAGTCGCCGAACGGGTCGGAAAGCAGCGGACGACAGTCGCGAACGCTCTCCGACTCTTGAATCTTCCGGAATCTGTCAAGAACATGGTCCGGGGCCGCCACATTTCGATGGGTCATGCCCGGGCGCTTCTCGCGCTCGAGGATGCGAAGGCGATCGAGGCACTGGCAGCGCGCGTCGTGACCGAGGGGCTTTCCGTCCGGCAAGTTGAGTCGTGGGCCAAGCGCCCGACCAGTGCGAAACCGCGGCCGGGGCGACCGACCCAGCCGGTCGATCCGAACGTCGCCGCCGCCGAGACGACCCTACAGCGCATCCTCGGGACGAAAGTGCACATCGGGGGAAACGGGACCGTTGGCCGTGTGGAGATTCACTACCACAGTGCCGACGAGCTCGACCGGGTCTATCAGATAATCGTCCACGCCGGAAAGCAACGCGCTCAGTGACGCCAACCGTTTAGTCTGCCGCAGACAATACAGTCTGCAGCCGACACAATAGTCGGCAACGCCGCCTGGCCGACATTTCTGTCGGCAAACACCTCTTGGCCGACAACAATGTCGGCGCGGTGCCATGCACGAAACTCCACCTTTGAAATCCAGATTTCGTTTCCGTCGTCCGAACTCAAGCGCGAGCCGGCGTGCGGGCGCCTTGGCGGCGAGTTTTCTCGACGTCTCGAACTAATTTGATCCGCCGGCTCGACCTTCGCCTCCAGAGAGTTCTGGCACGCGTGTCGCTCAGTCGATTCGGGCGCGCGGCGGCCGGCCGGCGGAATTCGCGTTGAGCCCGTCGGAGAGAGGGGAGCTACGATGGGAAAGTGGCGGCTGCGTTCGGCGGAAGGGGTTGAGGGCGCGGATATCGTCAGCCTCATAGGTGAAGGGACCGTTTTTACGGGTGACCTCGTCTTGAAAGGCGGTGCGCGCATCGACGGCAAGGTCGTCGGTCGAATCACCGCTCACGCGCTGCTGGTCGTGGGGCCGAGCGGAGACATCGATGCGCAAGAACTGCGCGCCACCCATCTCACGGTCTGCGGAAGCGTGCGCGGGAAACTTGTGGTCCAGGAACGTCTCGAAATCCAGTCGGGAGGGCGGGTGTCCGGCCAGGTGGTCATGGCAAAGGAAGGTCTGGTGGTCGCTCCCGGCGGCCTGTTCGAGGGCGTCGTCGAGTACTCCCGAGAAGGCGAGCCCGACACCGCCCCCCCTCGTGCGTTTGCAATCGAGGCAAGCGCCTGATTTCTTGACCCGTTTCGACCCCTGTGCTAACGTCTCCGGCCTTCAACTAACGCTAAGAAACGACAGAGGTTGAGGGCCGCAAAGGCGACGTGCGGCTTGAGCTTTGCCCGCAGGCGAACCAGGGGCTTTCATGAGGGACAGGAAGCTGGCCACGCGTTACGCGCGGGCCCTGCTCGGCGCGCTCCCCGATGCGGCGGAGCAAGACGCAGCCGACTCGTTTCTTGCGGCTTTGGCGGACAGCATTCGGACGAACGCCGAGCTGCGTCGTTTCCTCCTCGATCCTGCAGCCTCTGTCAACGCGAAGAAGTCCCTCCTCGAGAAGCTCTGCGCGGTTCGAGGCGTGCCGGACCGGGTGAAGACGTTTCTGCGCATGGTGGTGGAAAACACGCGGCTGGCGAACCTCTCGTCGATCGCCGATGTCTTCCACCTCGAACGCGAATCCGGCCAAGGTTCGGTCAGCGGCACGTTGATCTCGGCAGCCGCTTTGACGCCTGACCTTCAGGCTCGCGCCGCAGCGGCGCTCGGCAAGCTCACGGGTCGGAAGGTGAATCTCACGGTCGAGATCGATCCCGGGTTGCTCGGCGGCGCCGTGGCGCAGGTGGGCTCGGTGGTTTACGACGGCAGCCTCAAGACGCAACTCGCTCGGCTCCGTCGGACGATGGGGGAGGAATAGCAGGCATGGAGATTAAGGTCGACGAGATCAGCAAGATCCTCCGGCAGCAGATCGAGGGATTCACCGGCCAGATGGACCTCGCCGAGGTGGGAACGATCATCTCCGTCGGCGATGGCATCGCGCGCATTCACGGCCTCGAGAAGGCGATGTCGGGGGAACTCCTCGAGCTTCCCCACGGCGTCATGGGCATGGCGCTCAACCTCGAAGAGGACAGCGTCGGCGCGGTGCTCTTCGGCGAGAGCGACCGCATCAAGGAGGGCGACCAGGTCCGAAGGACCCGCCGCATCATGCAGGTTCCCGCGGGGGAGGGCGTGATCGGTCGCGTCGTCGACACGCTTGGACAGCCGCTCGACGGCAAGGGCGCGATCCAGACGTCGCATTTCATGCCCGTGGAGCGCGTCGCCCCCGGTGTCGTCGACCGGACCCCCGTGAAGGAGCCCCTCCAGACGGGAATCAAGGCGATCGACGCGATGATCCCGATCGGCCGCGGTCAGCGCGAGCTGATCATCGGCGATCGTCAGACCGGCAAGACGGCGATCGCACTCGACACGATCATCAATCAGAAGGGGCAGAACGTCATCTGCATCTACGTCGCCGTCGGACAGAAGCAGTCGACCGTGGCGCAGGTGGTGAAGACACTCGAGGAGGCCGGCGCGATGGAGTACACCATCGTCGTCTCCTCGGCCGCGTCCTCGCCCGCGCCGCTCCAGTACTTGGCGCCGTACGCGGGTTGCGCCATGGGTGAGTACTTCCAGTTCAACGGCGTGGACGGCAAGCCCGCGAACAAGTCGAACCCGGGGCGCGCGGTGCTGCTCATCTATGACGATCTCTCCAAGCACGCGGTCGCATACCGCGAGGTTTCCCTGCTCCTGAGGCGTCCTCCCGGCCGCGAGGCGTACCCGGGCGACGTGTTCTACCTGCATTCACGACTCCTGGAGCGCGCCTCGAAGCTCAACGCGGATCTGGGCGGCGGCTCGCTGACGGCGCTCCCGATCATCGAGACGCAGGCGGGCGACATCTCCGCCTACATTCCGACGAACGTGATCTCGATCACGGACGGCCAGATTTTTCTCGAGTCGGACCTGTTCTACTCCGGCGTTCGTCCTGCGGTGAACGTGGGCCTTTCGGTCAGCCGCGTCGGCGGCAACGCCCAGATCAAGGCGATGAAACAGGTCGCGGGCACGTTGCGCCTCTCGATGGCGCAGTACCGCGAGCTCGCGGCCTTCGCGCAGTTCGGCTCCGACCTCGACAAGGCCACGCAGGACCAGCTCGCGCGCGGCCAGCGGCTCGTCGAGCTGCTCAAGCAGGCCCAGTACGCGCCGCTAAGCGTCGAACGGCAGATCGTCATCATCTACGCGGGCACCAACGGCTTCCTCGACGACGTCGACGTCCCCGAGATTCGCCCGTTCGAGGCGGACATGTACCGATACCTCGACGTCCATCATCGCGATCTCCTCGCCGACATCGCGCAGAAGGGGGCGCTCGACGACGGCATCAAGGGGCGCGTCGGCAAGGCGCTCGATGCCTTCAAGGCGGAATTCAAGGCCTCGCGGATCTCCGTGAAGTAAGACGCATGGCGAAGACCCACGACCTCAAGCGGCGCATCCGCTCCATCAAGAACACCATGCAGGTGACGAAGGCCATGAAAATGGTCTCGGCCGCCCGTTTGCGTCGCGCTCAAGACAGGATCCTCGCCGCGCGTCCTTTCGCCGTGATGACGGGGAGGGTGCTGGCCTCCCTCGCCGCGCGCGCGAACCCCGAGCTCCATCCGCTGCTCGTCCAGCGCGAGATCAAGAGGGTCGAGCTGGTCCTCGTGACGTCGGACCGCGGCCTGTGCGGATCGTTCAACGCGAATGCCATCAAGGTCGCGACCGGGTTTCTCGCGCAGCATGCGGGGGCGGCTCAGAACGTCATGACGGTCGGTCGTCGCGGGCGCGACTTCGTCCGTAGGCGACGGTTGAAGATCACCGCCGAATGGATCGATGTCTTTCGGAATCTCGAGTTTTCCACCGCTCGGTTGATAGGCGACGACCTGATCGATCGCTACACGCGGGGCGAGGTCGATGCCGTGTACGTCGCCTACAACGAATTCAAGAACGTCGTCTCGCAGCGGCCCGTGGTCGAGCAGATCCTGCCGATTCCCAGGGCTGAACTGCTCGGAGCCGGCGGCGGCGAGGACTATATCTACGAGCCGGAGCCGGAGTCGCTCTTCGAGTCGATCCTGCCCGGGTACGTTCGCATCCAGGTGTGGCGGTCCTTGTTGGAATCCGCCGCCGCCGAGCACGCCGCGCGCATGACGGCGATGGATTCGGCCACGAAAAACGCCAAGGAGTTGACGGAGGCTCTCACCCTCCACATGAACCGCGTGCGCCAGGCCTCGATCACGACCGCGATCATCGAGGTCGTCTCCGGAGCGGCGGCGTTGGAATAGCGGAGATGGACATGGTCAATATCGGGAAAGTCGTTCAGGTCATCGGTCCGGTCGTGGACATCGAGTTCGAGGAATCCCATCTTCCCGCGATCTACAACGCGGTGCGCATCGTCGATGCGGGTCAGGAGACCGGGATTCCGGTGGACGTCATTTGCGAGGTGCAGCAGCACCTCGGAGAGAACCGCGTCCGCACCGTCGCCATGGAGCCGACCGACGGCATGGTGCGCGGCATGCGCGCCGAGGATACGGGCGAGCCGATCACGGTTCCGGTCGGCGAAGCCACTCTCGGTCGGGTGATCAACGTCGTCGGCAAGGCCGTCGACAAGCTGGGCGACATCGAGGCGACCGTCCGCTGGCCGATCCACCGCGAGGCGCCACCCTTCGAGGAACAATCCACGAAGGTCGAGATGTTCGAGACGGGTATCAAGGTCGTCGACCTCCTCGAGCCTTACATGAAGGGGGGCAAAACGGGCCTCTTCGGCGGCGCGGGGGTCGGCAAGACCGTGCTCATCATGGAGCTGATCAACAACGTCGCGTTGAAGCACGGCGGCTACTCCGTCTTCGCCGGGGTGGGCGAGCGCACGCGCGAGGGGAACGACCTCTGGCTCGAGATGCAAGAGTCGGGTGTCGTCAACATCAAGGACTTCAAGAAGAGCAAGGTGGCGCTGGTTTACGGTCAGATGACCGAGCCGCCGGGGGCACGCCTGCGCGTCGCCCTGACGGGGCTGACCGTCGCCGAGTATTTCCGCGACGTGCAGCATCAAGACGTTCTCTTGTTCATCGACAACATCTTCCGCTTCACGCAGGCGGGCTCCGAGGTGTCGGCGCTTCTCGGCCGCATGCCTTCGGCGGTCGGCTACCAGCCGACCCTCTCCACCGAGATGGGCGAGATGCAAGAACGCATCACGTCGACGACGAAGGGCTCGATCACGTCCGTGCAGGCGGTGTACGTCCCGGCCGACGACTATACCGATCCGGCGCCGGCGACGACGTTCGCCCACCTGGACGCCTCGACGAACCTGTCGCGTCAGATCGCCGAGCTGGGCATCTATCCCGCGGTCGACCCGCTGGCCTCGACCTCCCGCATTCTCGACCCGCGCATCGTGGGCGAAGAGCACTACGCCGTCGCTCGCCAGGTGCAGGGAGTCCTGCAACGTTACAAGGATCTGCAGGATCTCATCGCGATTCTCGGGATGGACGAGCTCTCCGAGGACGACAAGCTCACGGTCTCGCGCGCGCGCAAGATCCAGAGGTTCTTCTCCCAGCCGTTCTACGTTGCGGAGCAGTTCACCGGATACAAGGGCAAGTACGTCAAGATCGAAGACACGATCAAGGGTTTCAAGGAGATCGTGGACGGCAAGTGCGACGACATGCCCGAGCAGGCCTTCCTCTACGTCGGCACGCTCGAGGAAGCTCGGGAGGCCGCGGAGAAGATGAAGGCGACCGCGTGAGCGAAGGTATCGATCTCGAGATCGTCACCCCCGATCGCAAGATCCTCACCGTTCAAGTGAGCGAGGTGGTGGTGCCGGGAATCGACGGGTACTTCGGCGTCCTCCCCGGCCACGCCCCGTTCCTCACGAGTCTCGGCGTGGGCGAGATCGTCTACAAGGACCAGGCCGGCACGCACTACCTCGCCGTGGCCGACGGCGTCGTCGAGGTCCTCCCGCACCGGGTGACCGTCCTTGCGCAGCTGTGCGAAAGCGCACACGAAATCGACGTGGAGCGCGCGCGCGAGGCGAAGCGCCGCGCGGAAGAGACGATGAAGCAGGCCGCCAAACTGTCCGACCAGGACATGCTGATGATCGAGCTGTCGCTGAAAAAGGCGCTGACGCGGCTTCTCGTCGCCGGTCGC
>JAYUCM010000174.1:0-1842 GCA_043740355.1 Acidobacteriota bacterium
AGACGATCCACGTATTCTCGCGCGGTCTTGCTCGACTCCTGGTCCGGAAGAGACCCCGACTCGTGCACCTCCTCGAAACCCTGGTGGAGGTTGGTCATCTGACCGGTGAAAAGGATCGACGAGTACGACACCGTCGCGTATCCGCCGTCGCGGAATACCTCCGCCAAGGTCGTAGCCTGGGCGGGCAGGCGATCGTAGAACTCCCGCACGCCGTTGGTCGCGGGGTAGAGGGACGTCATCATCGCCGGGGTCGCGACCTTCGTCCACGTCGCCTGGCCGACGCAGGCGTCGAACAACGTTCCTTCGGATGCAAGCCGGTCGATCTGCGGCGACGTGGCGCGCGCGTAGCCGTATGCCCCGAGGTGATCGCGCCGCAGCGTGTCCGCCCACACGAGAATCACGCCTTGCGGCGCGCCGTCTCGCATCGGCCGCGATCGATCGCGGACGATGGGCGACCCCCAGAGGCCCAGCGCGCCCGTCGACGCGGCGGGGTGCGCGCTCGACACCGGCGTGCCGGCGGCCAAACCCAACGTCAAGGTGATCTTTCGTCCGGAGAACGCCGACAGATCGACCCCAGCCGGCTCCCAACGGTGGGCGCGTGTGACAGTGCGCTCGAGAAGAAGCGTGGACGACGGCTCCCCGAACTGGGAGGAATCGCCGAGGACCGCGCTCACGCGGAAAGTCACGGGACCGTCCTCGACCGTCCCGATGTCGAGGTCCAGCCACGGATTTACAGGGAGGAGGAGCTTGAACCGCATCACCTCGGGCGCGCGCGACACGAGGGCTTCATGGTAGATCTCGGACAGCCCTTGCCAGCTCATGCCCGACGGGATGCTCTCCAGATAGTCTTCGCGAAAAACGACGCGGACGGATTCGATCACGAACGACGCCCCGGACACGTCGGTCGGACGGATCATGATGTGACGCAGGGTGCGCGCGGGCCGGCCCAGCCGCGGGACGATCTCGACCGTTCCGAGGTCGTCCCCGGGATGAAGCCGCGCCGTTTCGCGCCACGGCCACGTCTTCGACTCCTCGACCTGCTTCTTGAGGTCGAACCCCTTGGGGTCGCCGGAAAACCCCAGCGCGACGGCGGACCCGGCCGATACCCGTAGCCGCAGGACGATCGCATGGACCGTGTCCGCGCTCGACGGCATGTCGGCCCAATCGAGGTGGATCACGGGGGTATCGGACGTCGACCGCCCCGTCAGCTTCCCGTCGACGACGCGGAGATCGGCCACGCCGGGGCCCGCTTCCCAGCCTTTCAGGGGAAGGACGGTTCCACGGCTCGACGCGGGCGGGGGCGCGGGCGAAGCGATCGCCGCCGGGGTGTAGAGCTCCGTCAGCCGCAAGGCCGCGGGGGCTTCGGTTCGTGACCGGCAGGAGGACGCGGCGAGAAGTGCGACGACGGCGATCGAGCGGTTCGGCACGATCTTCTCCCTCGGAGCGGCGACGAGTATAAGGCGCTTCGCCGGCCGGTCTGGTCTAGGATCTCCGGCATGGCGCAGGACAACGCGACTCTCGTCGAGAGAATCGAGCTCGACCCGACGCTCGTGATCTTCCGCATCCGGCCCGATGCGATCCCCGTACCGAGCGAGCCCTGGTTTCTGCCGGGGCAGTACGTCACGATCGGCGCGGGCGCCGTCCAGCGCGCCTACTCCATCGCCTCGGAGCCCGAGGAGCGCCGCTGGCTCGAGTTCTATATCCGCTTCGCGCGGGACCCCGCGACCGCAACCCCTCTCACGCACGTCCTCTGGAAGTTGGGCGCCGGGGAGCGTCTGCGTCTCGGCGAGAAGATCGCGGGACGCTTCACGCTCCATCGCACGGTCCCCGCGGGCGATACGC
>JAYUCM010000175.1:0-4566 GCA_043740355.1 Acidobacteriota bacterium
CGGATTCGGCGGAGAATCGAGCCGCGGCAACGGAAGTCGCGCGCCATCGCTCTTTTCTCAAAACCTTGGACGCGGGTTCGATTCCCGCCGCCTCCACCAATCTTCGGTTTTCACTGGAAATCCACTTCGGCAAAGAGAGCCCGCCGTCCGACGACCGGCCAACGGCGAGGACGGCCATCCGGTAGACTGGAGGTTGATGGGACGCTACGAGCAGCTCCGGGAGAAGCTCCAGGGGGTCATGCCCGATTTCGAGCTACGACTCAAGGCGGAGCTCGCCGAGGAGATCGACCGGCTCAAAGTGGAAAAGAACGCCGTCATCCTGGGCCACAACTACATGGAGCCGGCGCTGTTCCATTCGATCCCGGATTTCACCGGCGATTCCCTCGAGCTGTGCCGCAAGGCGGCGAAGACCGACAAGGATGTCATCGTCTTCTGCGGCGTGCGGTTCATGGCGGAATCGGCGAAGATCCTCAACCCGAGCAAGACGGTGCTGCTCCCCTCGCTCAAGGCGGGCTGCTCCCTCGCGGCGTCGATCACCGCGCAGGACGTGCGGGATCTAAGGCGGCGCTTTCCGGGCGTCCCGGTCGTGACCTACGTGAACACCTACGCCGACGTGAAAGCGGAGAGCGACATCTGCTGCACGTCGAGCAACGCCAACGCGGTGGTCGAATCGTTCGGCGACGGCCCGGTGATCTTCCTTCCGGACGAGTACCTGGCGCGCAACGTGGCGCGCGAAACCGGACGGCAGATCGTCTTCCCGACCCTGCGGCCGGGATCGGGAGACGACCAGGTGCTGGATCGCCAGATGATTGGTTGGCCGGGCCGGTGCGAGGTGCACGAGAAGTTCTCGGTGCAGGACATCCGGGACGTGCGCCGGCAGTTTCCCAACGTCGCGGTCCTCGCCCATCCGGAATGCAGCCCCGAGGTCGTCGAGGCGTCCGATTTTTCGGGAAGCACGACCGCGATGATCTCCTGGGTCGAACGGACCGACGCGCCCGAGTTCCTGCTGCTCACCGAGTGCGCGATGGGGGACAACATCATGGCGGCGAATCCCCGCAAGGAGATGCTCCGCCTGTGCAGCGTGCGCTGCCCCCACATGAACCAGATCACCCTCGAGCAGACCCGCGACAGCTTGCTCCTGGGGCGCCACGTGATCGAGGTGCCGGAGGAGATCCGGGTCCCGGCCGCCCGCGCCGTGGAGCGGATGATCGCCATCGGCGCCGTCGGCAAGGTGGACTGAGGGCGGAGCGCGGATGCAAGAGTGCCTGGAAACCGAGGTCCTGATCGTCGGTTGCGGAATCGCCGGTGGCACGGCCGCGCTCCAGCTCGCCGATGCCGGGATCTCCATCGTCATTCTCACCCGCGCGCGCGAGGCGGAGGAGTCGAACACCCGGTATGCGCAGGGCGGGATCATCTATCGGGGTCACGACGACTCGCCCGATCGGTTGGCCGAGGATGTCCTGCGCGCGGGCGCCGGACATTCCAACCCGCGGGCGGTACGGATCCTGGCGGAAGAAGGTCCCGCTCTCGTTCGCCGCGTCCTGATCGACCGGCTCGGCGTCCGGTTCGACTGCGACGGTAACGGCGAGCTGGCGCTGGCGCTCGAGGGAGGGCACGCGCTGCCCCGGATCGTCCACGCGGCGGACACGACCGGGAAGTCGATCGAGGACGCGCTCCTCGCCGCGTTGCGCGAGCATCCGAACGTAAGGCTTCTGACCGGAGTCACCGCGATCGATCTGCTGACCCCCTCGCACCACTCCCTCGACCGTTTGTCCGTCTATGACCCCCAGTCGTGCGTCGGCGCCTACGTGCTCGATCCTTCCGGTGGCCACGTGATCCGGGTGCTGGCGCGCCACACGATCCTCGCGACCGGCGGCCTCGGCCAGATTTTCCAGTTCACGACGAACCCCACCGGCTCGCGCGGAGATGGGGTGGCGATGGCGTATCGCGCCGGGGCGCGAGTCATCAACATGGAGTTCATCCAGTTCCATCCGACGACTTTCTTCCATCGCGACGCGCCGAGCTTCCTGATCTCCGAGGCCGTTCGCGGGGAAGGCGCCCGGCTCGTGGACGCCTCCGGGGTCCCGTTCATGCAGCACTACGACCCCGAGTGGAAGGACCTCGCGGCGCGCGACGTCGTGGCGCGCAGCATTCATCACGAGATGCTTCGGCGCGGCGTGTCGAACGTCTATCTCGACCTGCGCTCCTACATTCCCGAGCCGAAGATCCGCGAGCATTTCCCGAACATCCACGAGACCCTGCTGCGGCACGGCGTCGACATCACCCGGGACCTCGTCCCGGTGGTTCCCGCCGCCCACTATTCCTGCGGGGGAGTCTGGGTCGACGCGTCGGCACGGACGACGATCGACGGACTCTACGCCGTCGGAGAGACGTCTTGCACCGGAGTGCACGGAGCCAACCGCCTCGCGAGCACGTCGTTGCTCGAGGGGCTCGTCTGGGGAGTGCGCGCCGCGCGGCACATCGAGGAGAATCGCGCCGCCGCGCCTCTCCCGGATCCCGAGCGTATCCCTCCATGGAGATCGCCCGATCACAAGGCGCCCGACCCCGCGCTGATCCAGCAGGACATGGCGACGATCAAGCAGATGATGTGGAACTACGTCGGCCTCGTGCGTACGACGCCGCGACTCGAGCGGGCGTTGCGCGAGCTGCGCAACCTCGAAACCGAGATCGAGCAGTTCTATCAGTACACGCGGCCGACCGACGAGGTCATCGGGCTGCGCAACGCGGTCCGGACCGCGATCATCGTCGCCGCGGCCGCCTGGACGAACAAGGCCAGCGTCGGCTGTCACTACCGCGAATGAGCGCGAATTAAGGCCGCCGCCCGTACGCGGGGCACGCTTCTACGTCTTCTTGGGCATCTCGAACGGGCCGGGGGAACCACCCTTCCCCCGGCCTTGGCCCCGTCGGGCTACTTCTCGGTCGCCGCGAGACGGGATGTCGTGTTGAAGCAGGGACAGGTGCACAGCCGGCTCGTCGAGGACGACGTGCTGCACCCGCCGGCGCGCTCGCGGGTTTCGATCTCGTCCACTTCCAGGTTCAATGCGGGAATGTTCTCCTTCATGGCATCTCCTTTGCCGCACTCCGGCGGCAGTTTTCAGACGTTACCTGCACTCGTGACGAGCTGGAGCCCCGGCGTCGGGTGCCCCGCATGCGTACTATCGGCGAGTCGCTGATTGCAGTGTACCTCCCCGTCCCTCCGCAAGCACATCGCGGCGCGCCCTCAGCGTCCCCGGCCGGGCCAGGGGTACGGGAGCGTGTCGGGGACGATGCGAACGGCGGTCGTGAACTTCAGCGGCTCGGATCCTGGCGATCGATAGGTCAGCTCGAGGAAGAAGGCGGACCAGCCGCGCTTCGGCCGCACGACGCTCGCGACGAACAGGCCCTTGCCGCGGGACGCGACGAGCGATGACGTCCAGGACTTGCCGATGACGGAGAGGCGGAAGTCGCGCCCGTCCGGGTTCGCCGCTTGCCAGAGCCGGACCTCCGCCGGGGGCCGCGCGGTCTCGGTCCGCAGGCGGATGGACGTTTTCCCGGTGAAGCGCCACGAGAAGTCGGGCCGCGGCACGCCCTCGAGGATGGCGCGATAGAACGCCTGCAGGCTCAAGAAGGCGTCCGTGTCGTCAAGCGAGTGGTCCGTGTTCGGGACGTAGCGCAGGAACTTCTCGCCCGGAAGGTCCTCGAAGTAGAAGCGGGAGGAGTCCGGAAGGAAGAAGGGATCTCCCGTGGCGTTCACGATGAGCTTGGGGAGCTTCAGGCGCTCCCGGTAGGCGTAGGGATCCTCGACGGCCTCGAGGGCCCGGAACTCGGGGCTCCCCAGCCATTCGGGAATCCCGAGGTCGACGAACTCCTGGATCGCGGGCGACCAGGAGCCGTAGGAACGGTAGTGGTGACGGAACGACGCCTCGACGTTGGGCAGGTCGATGACCATCGGGACGATGGCGACGACCCGCGGGTCGACGGCCGCCGTGGTCCACGTGGTCCAGCCGCGCTTGGACGAACCGGCCACGACGAAGTGGTCGATCGGGAGGCCGCCGGCTTCCGGGCGCGAGCAGAAATCGACCGCGGCGTCCATGGCGCGCACCGCGCTCTTGGTCATGGGAAGCCGTGGAATCCACGAGGCATCGCCGGTGCGCAGGAACCGCTCCCATGTGTAGGCGATGATCCCGTCCTCGCGGCGGGGCGCCGTTTCGCCGGAGAAGATCAGCGGCTCGTTCGGCACCTGCTGGAGGTGGACGGTCACCGAGTGCGTGGCCGTCGCGATGCGCGAGAGCTCGGGGTTGGCCGCGGAGGGCGGAGGGTCGCTGTTGCGGCCGCCTCCTATATAGAGGAGCGCGGTCCGGTGGAGGACGGTCTGCGGGATATAGACCGTCACCCAGTGTTTCCAGACCGTCCGGTCCACCTCGCCGGGCGTGCGCCACGTCTGGGACGTCATCTCCAGAACGTGGGCTCTGTACCCTTCCCCCTCGATGACTCCCACCGGCCGGTAGGCGTAGGCGGGGTCGGGCGCGTGGACATAGAGGTCGAGCGGCGTCGGGGCTGAAGCGA
>JAYUCM010000176.1:0-1835 GCA_043740355.1 Acidobacteriota bacterium
TTCGCCGCGGCGGAGCTCCGGGCGCGTGTGCGTGCGCTCTTGCGCCGCGGTCCCAGGCTCGCGGACGATGTCGTCCGCATCGGTCCCGTGGAGATGCACGTGAGCGCGCGCCGCGTGCTCGCGCCGAAGGGCGAGATCTTCTTGACGGCGCGGGAGTTCGCGATCCTGGAAGAGCTGGCCCGAGCCCGGGGGCGCGTGCTCCCGCGCTCGTCCCTTCTGCTGTCAATCTGGGGAACCGACGACTCCGCCGCGTCGGGAAGCCTGGAAGTCCTCATGGCCCGGCTCCGCCGCAAGCTGACCGCGGCCGGCGCCCCCGACGCCATCCGCACGATGCGGGGCGTCGGCTACGCGCTGCAGGGTTAGCATCCGGTCGAATCGAGCGCCTTGACGATCGGGTCACGGCGTCGCAACAATGCTGGGTCCAGGTCGTCATTGGGGGCGAACTTGGTTTCGACGGGAAGGCAGAGGCGCGAGTAGCACGCCGAGGACCGTTACCTCGTTAAACCAGACGGATCTAAACACAGCCAACGATAACTCGCTGGCCTTCGCAGCTTAAGCTGCGACGTCTCCCAGGTGGCGCGCCCGACGCGACTTGACGAGGCGACGACAATTCGGGATAGCCTCCGGCGACGTCCGTAGCCGGTCGGCGAAATAAGCGGGCTGGCCTCCGATCCATTTGCCGTTCAGCGGTTCGGAGGCGAGATAAAAAAACGAACCGGCTAAGCGTGTAGAAGCTCTCGTACGAACCTTTTCGGACGCGGGTTCGATTCCCGCCGCCTCCACCACGGTCCGATTCCGTTGAGGGCTCGCGCCCCGACGGGATGACCGACGCCCTGGGCTAGCCCGTGATCGGCCGACGCGGTACTCTCCGGCCTGTGGACCGCGACGAGATGCTCCGAGTACTCCGCGCCTTCGATCGAGAAGGGCTTGACTACGTCCTGATCGGCGCCGCGGCCATGGGCTTTCACGGCGTCGTCCGTGCCACCGAGGACCTGGACCTTTTCATCAAGGCAACCGCGGAAAACGTGGAGCGACTAAAGCGGGCGTTCCGGGCGGCATACGCCGCCGACCCCAACATCGATGAGATCCGGGCGGAGGACCTCTTGGGGGACTACCCGACGGTTCGCTACTACCCTCCGAGTGGCGATCTGTACTTCGACGTGATGACACGTCTCGGAGAGGTCGCGAGCTTCGAGACTGTCGCGCAGGAGAACAAGGAGGTCGAGGGAGTCCGCGTGAGGGTAGCCACCCCCGCGGCGCTATACCAACTGAAAAAGGCGACCGTGCGACCGCTGGACCGTCAGGATGCGGAGGCGCTGCGACGCCGATTCGATCTTCAGCAGGACTCAGATTGACCGTTCAGCGTTTCAAAACGATTGAAGAGATGGCCGCCGCGCCGGTCCTTACGACTCGCGGCGAGGGTTTCGAGCGATTCGCTCGCCAATGCGCCCGCTATTGGAGGATCGCTCCCCGAATCTACCCCCGCGGCGTGTTCCGCTTCCGAACGGTCGCAGAGGCTCAAGCCTCCCGCGAGCAAGTGACGGACGAGAACGTCGAGAGATTACGCGCGATCGGCGCTGGAGATGGTGCCCAGTCAAATCCGTGAACGGCCGGCTCTAGCGACGCTGAACTACCGATTCGGACGCAGGTTCGATTCCCGCCGCCTCCACCAGTCGGCGCGCCTGGGTATTCCGGCCGACGACGGCGCCAAGTCCCGCTCGATCTTGCAAAAATCCCATCGACGACCGACACCAACGCGCGTATACCACCTCTAAAGCGGAGGGACCAGAGATGCGTCGATCGAATGCTTGTTCCAGAGCGATCCTCCTGTCGTT
>JAYUCM010000177.1:0-1833 GCA_043740355.1 Acidobacteriota bacterium
GGTCCACGCCGCGCTGTCGAGCAGCTTCGCGAAAACGATCAAGCGCGCCAAAGGTCCGTGGGTTCTCGAAGCGCCGGTAGGGCTCGGGCCGCAGGGTCATGCGAGAACCCAGCGGCGGGGCGGCGGCCGCAAAGTACTTGCCGGTCAGCCAGCCCCCCGCGAGCGGGCTGAACGGCGTGAACCCGACACCTTCTCGCGCGCACACGGGAAGCAAGTCCCTCTCGGCCGCGCGGTCGAGCAGTGAGAACGACCTCTGCACCCAGCCGAACCTCGCCAACGATCTCTCGGCGCTGATGTGAAGCGCCTGCTCGAGCCGCCAACCCTCGATGTTGCAAGCACCGATCGCGCCGACCTGCCCTTTCTGCACCAGCGAATCGAGCGCGCCGAGGGTCTCGTCGAGACGCGTCTCGGGGTCGGGCTCGTGGATCATGTACAGATCGACTCGGTCCACGCCCAGACGCGTGAGGCTTCCCTGGATCTGGCGGAGAATGCGCGCCCGGCTGAGGCCGCGGTCGGATGGGTTGCCGACGACGGAGTGAAAGACCTTGGTCGTCAGGACGATGTGCTCGCGAACCTGCGATCCCTTCGAGCGAAGCCAGCCTCCGATGGCGCCCTCGCTACGCCCGCCACCGTAGGCATCGGCCGTGTCGAAGAGGGTGATCCCCATCTCCCACGCGGCGTCCATGATGTCGTGCGCCTGTTCCTCGGATTCGCCCATGCCGAAGAACGCGGGGGCCGAGCCCACACCGCCGAAGCCGCCGCATCCGAGCCCGATCCGTGAGGCGGCGACGCCTGTCTTGCCTAGCGTCCGGTACTGCATCAGCCCGCCGCCGGAACCAAGCGTCGATACATGATCAGCACGTCGACGAGGCCGAGCCTGGAGTGCCGGAACGCTCCGGGGAGGCGGCCGCGCCCGCCTTGAAGATCGGCCAGACGAGAGTGAACTCGCCGGGGGTGATCTCGCGGATGCGAAGCGTCGAGCCGGTCATAGCGTCCCTGCTGTACCCTTGCGGGTCTCGTCCGGAGGATCTCCATGATACGCACCCTGACCACGGCGTCCGTCGCGCTGGCGCTCACGGCCGTCACGGCCGCCGAGCAACCCGTGCTCCGCTACATCCCCAAGCACGACGAGCTCAAATACACGTTCGGAGGCGTCCAGCCTTCCCACCGGATCAAGCCCGGTACGCGGATCGTCTCGTGGACCGAGGACTGCTTCGACGGCGCGCTCACCAAGCCGGGACAGAAGGCAAGCGAAGTTCTCACGCCGGGCCGCGACAACCCGCAGACGGGGCCCTTCTACGTCGAAGGGGCGGAGCCGGGGGACACCCTCGCGATCCGTATCGAGAAGCTCGAGCCCGCGCGCGATTACGCCGTGTCCGTCGCCTTCCCCGGCTTCGGAGCCCTGAAGGGGACCGACAGAACCGCGATGCTCGGTCCCGATCTGCCGGAGACGGTCTGGTTCTACAGCGTCGATCGTGCGAAGGGAGTCGCGCGATCGCGATCGCAGGACGGGAAGTTCTCGTGGGAGGTTCCCCTCGCCCCGTTCCTCGGCTGTCTCGGCGTGGCGCCGGCCTACGGAGAAGCGCGATCGACGATCGTTCCCGACTCCTTCGGTGGAAACATGGACTGCCCGGAGGTCCGCGCAGGCAACACGGTCTACCTCGGCGTGCGCGTTCCGGGGGCGCTGATCTCGTTCGGCGACGGCCACTACGCGATGGGCGACGGCGAGATCATGGGCACGGCGATCGAAGGTGCGATGAACGTCGAGCTGACGGTCGATCTCATCAAGCACCGCGAGACGCCCTGGCCGCGCATCGAGAATGCCGAATGGAT
>JAYUCM010000178.1:0-4531 GCA_043740355.1 Acidobacteriota bacterium
ACTTCGTCGGCAGACCCGGGAGGATGAGCTACGTAGATGAGATTTGAGCCGTCGGGGCTCAACTGGGCTCCCTCATTCCGACCGGGGGCCTCGACGACAGCCTCGGCCGAACGATCCTGCACACGCTGCTTGAAGATGTTGGAGGGTCCCTCTCTCGTGGACGAGAAGTAGACCGCCTGACTATCCCGCGTCCAGCCGGAAATGTGGTCTCCCCGATCGTCCAGGGTCAGTCGTCGAGTGTTTTCCAGGCGGGTCTTGTCGGCTTGCAGCTCGCCGACGTACACATCGGACTGTCTGCGCTGCTTCAGGAATACGAGGCGCTTGCCGTCGCGTGACGCCGAACAGGAGATCGAGATCGCATCCGGAAAATTCGTCAATTGCTTGGGCTCACCCTGAATCGCCCCCGTCTGCTGGTCCACCCGAGCGACCCAAAGGTTGTTGGTCGAATCCAGCCACAAGGCTGCAAACTCCATGAGGCCGTAGACGACCCGTCCGTCGGGCAACCAGTGGGCCGAGGATCCAAAGGAGAGGGCCAACCTCGGGTCCGAGAGTATCGTCGTCGTCCCGCCGCCCACTCTGTCCCAAGCCTCAAGGGTGGCTACCATGACGCCGGCGGGAGTGCCCGCCCTGACGAACAGGAGCTTGCCCCCGTCCGGGGACCAATTGCCGGGAGAGCACAGGCCGTAGCCGGCGGCGATCGGTACGACGAGGCGTGAGTTCTCGCCATTCGGACCCATGACGCCGATGCCCGTTATCGCCACGGTTCCGGTCTTGAGGACGAACTCCATGAAGGAGATCAGCGAGCCGTCGGGGGACACGCCGCCGATCCACGCATCGTCGCGGAGCTTCCTTGGTGCACCCCCTAGAATGGAGAACGACCACGCGGAGAAGCCGCCACCACCAGCGTCGGCCGCCGTGGCTACGAGCCGCGCCCCATCTGGGAACCAAGCGAGGCGGATGACGTTCAGCACCTCGTGTTTGAGGACGAGATGCGTTTCGCCGGAATCGAGGGCGCGAAGATACGTTCCGGTCGGGTCGGCGTATGCCAGATATTGCCCGTCGGGTGAGATCGCGGCATCGAGCACGGCATTCTCGGACGGGTTCGAGGTGATTGGCTTCTGCACGAGTTCGAGCGCTGGCGCTGGTCGCTCGCGGGCGAGCCAGACGGCGCCAATGAAGATCGCGGCGACCACAGTCACCGCTGAAGACACGATCATGGACGTGCGTCGACGCCTGGGCGCCGCCGTCGCCGTCGCTTCACTCCAACCCTGCGTCGGCCCCGACGTCGCCTCCTGCCGTAACTCCTTCAACGCGACGACGAGATCGCCCGTACTTTGGAAACGTTCTTCCGGCCTCTTTCGCAAGCAACGCCGTACGATCCGAAGCAGTTCGCCCGGAAGATCAGTTCGAATGTCGCCGAGTGGCTTCGGCTCGGTCTCCAAGATCTTGGCGAGCGTCGAAGTCGGCGTGTCCCCGCGAAACGGACGCTCTCCCGCCGCGAGCTCGTACAGCATCACGCCGAACGAGAAGATGTCGGACCGGGAATCGACGGGCTTGCCTTGCGCCTGCTCCGGCGACATGTACGCGATGGTCCCCAGCACTTGCCCGCGCCGCGTCAGGTCGGCGGATTCCGTCTCAGTTGCGGTCACCGCCTCGTCGCCGAAGGCGTCCACGAGCTTCGCTAAACCGAAATCGAGGATCTTCGGGCGGCCCACGGGCGTGATCATCACGTTCGCGGGCTTGAGGTCGCGGTGGACGATTCCTTTGGAGTGCGCCGTCGCGAGGGCCTCCGCGATCGGGATCGCGATATCGAGGAGATCGTCGGGTGCAAAGCGGCCGCGCTCGCGCAGAATCGAGTCGAGCGCCTTCCCTTCGATCAGTTCCATCGCGATGAACGGCGTGCCGATCCGGAAGGGGGTATCCGCCGCGACCACTCGCTCCTCACCCGCTTGGACCTCGCCAATCTCGTGAATCGTGCAAATCGCCGGGTGGTTCAGTGCCGCGGCCATGCGCGCTTCCCGCAGGAATCGCGCGCGCGCCTGGTCTTCGCTGCCGAACTGCGCGGTCACGAACTTGAGGGCGACCTGACGATGGAGCTGCGTGTCGGTCGCGCGGTAGACAACGCCCATCCCGCCATGCCCGAGACGCGTCAAGTCGGTGTAGCGGGACAACATCGGCGACCTCTTCAGATTGCGCGCGATACTAACCCGCTTCGCGGGTTGTCCGGAAGAAAACCAGGCGTACTTGTCACATACACCAAATGTCCGTAGATTGGTGTATGCACGGAACTAGGAGGATCGCGGCATGGCACGAACCAATATCGAGCTCGACGACACGCTCCTCATGAAGGCCATGCGGCTGACCGGGGCACGAACGAAGCGCGAGGCCGTCGACATCGCCCTTCGTCGCCTTGTCGACAAGGGAACGGTCTATCGCGCGATGCGCCGCCTTCGCGGCAAGCTTGCTTGGGACGGCGACGTGCATGCCGGGAGATCGTCTCGAGCGTCGCGCTCGTGATCGTCGTCGATTCCAACACGTGGGCGGACTTCTTCAACGGCGCAAGAAATCCTCATGTGGAGCGGCTCGCGTCCGTCCTCGATGACGAAGGCGACCTGGCGGTGCTTCCGATCATCGTCACCGAGGTGCTTCAGGGATTCCGCTCCGACGCCGGCTTCGAATCCGCACGGCGGGTTCTCGTCGCGCTACCGATGATTCATCCCACGATGGAGTCGCACGTGCGCGCCGCTCGCCTGTTCCGTGCGCTGCGCCGGAAAGGCGTCACCGTCCGAGGGGCGGTGGACTGCATCATCGCCCAGACATGTCTGGACAGCAGGGCCGAGCTGCTGAGTCCCGACGCCGACTTCGAGCAGATCGCGCGGCATTCGTCCCTCCGGCTTTGGCGAGCCTGACGAACTCGAGCCAGCTCGACAAAGCGCCCCTGTTACGATGAGCGGCCAAGCCGGGGGTCACGCGATGAGAGTGCAGCGTTTGCTTGCCTTCGTGTTCGCGCTCGGCGCAGCGGTCCTGCCGGCCGCATCGCAGACCGCCGAACCCGTCGTCGCCGCCGGCATGCGCTGGCGCCTCGTCGGACCCTTCCGCGGCGGCCGCACGATCACGGCGACGGGTGTGCGGGGGGCGCCCAATCGTTTCTATTTCGGCGCTGTCGGCGGGGGAGTGTGGCGCAGCGACAACGCCGGGCGCACCTGGGAGCCGATCTTCGATGCGCAGCCGGTCGCATCGATCGGCGCGATCGCGGTGGCGCCTTCGGACCCCAACGTCGTCTACGTCGGCTCGGGCGAAGCCGACATGCGCTCCGACATCTCCTACGGCAACGGCATGTACAAGTCGGTCGACGGCGGGAAGACCTGGACACGCATCGGCCTGGCCGACACGCGCCAGATCGGCCAGGTCGTCGTCGATCCGCACGATCCCAACGTCGTCTTCGTCGCCGCGCTCGGGCACGCGTACGGTCCGAACAAGGAGCGCGGCCTGTTCCGCTCCAAGGACGGCGGAAAGAGCTGGACGGCGGTGCTCTTCAAGAACGACGACACCGGCGCGATCGACGTCGCGTTCGATCCGGGCAACAGCAAGACGATCCTGGCGGCGCTCTGGCAGACGCGGCGCCCGCCGTGGAACGTCTACCCGCCATCGAACGGTCCCGGCAGCGGGCTCTACCGCTCAGAGGACGGCGGCGACACGTGGAAGCAGGTGACGAGCGGAATACCGTCTCAGAAGCTGGGGCGGATCCGCATCGCGTTCGCTCCGTCCGCGCGAGACCGCGTCTACGCGATCGTCGACGCGAAAGAAGGCGGCCTTTACGTCTCCGGCGACGGTGGCCTGAATTGGAAGCGCGCGAGCGCAGACAGGCGCATCTGGGAGCGCGGCTGGTATTTCGCGGGCGTCACGGTCGATCCGAAGGATGCCGACACGGTGTACGCCTGCGACACCGCGCTCTACCGCTCGACCGACGCCGGGAAGACGTTCCTCCCGTTCAAGGGCGCCCCGGGGGGCGACGACTACCACCGGCTCTGGATCGATCCGAACGACTCGCGCCGCATGATCGTCGCGTCCGATCAGGGCGCGGTGGTCACCCTCGATGGCGGCAAGACCTGGAGCTCCTGGTACAACCAACCGACGGCGCAGTTCTACCACGTCGCGACCGACGACAGGTTTCCGTACTGGATCTACGGCGCGCAGCAAGACAGCGGCGCCGCGGCGACGCCGATGCGCACCGACTACCGCTCGATCACCCAGAGGGACTGGAACGAGATCGCATCAGGCGGAGAGAGCGGGTACATCGTCCCCGATCCCACGGACCCCAACGTCGTGTGGGGCGGAACCGTCGGGCGGTTCGACTGGCGCACGCTCCAGGACCAGGACCTCGACCCCACGCTGGCCTACCCGGGGGATTACCGCGGGGAGTGGACGCTCCCGCTCGCGATCTCGCCCCGCAACCCGAAAGCGATCTATTTCGGACGGCAGTTCGTCTTCAAGACGGTCGACGGCGGCCGCCACTGGGAGAAGGTGAGCC
>JAYUCM010000179.1:0-4531 GCA_043740355.1 Acidobacteriota bacterium
GTGATCGCCGGCGACGTCAACACGCAGGACGTCCTCGGGAAGGTCAAGACCTACTTCGGAGACATCCCTCCGGGCCCGCCGGTCGCTCGTTTCGACAACTGGGTCGCCAAGCGCTCCGGGAGCTCGCGGCAATCCGCGCAAGATCGCGTCCCGCAGACCCGCATCATCAAGTCGTGGAACGCCCCGGGTGACATCACGCGGGACCGCGTCTTGCTCGACATCTTCGGCGAGCTTCTCACGTCCGGCAAGTCCTCGCGCCTCTACAAACGCCTTGTCTACGATGACCAGATCGCGACTCGGGTCGCCGCCTACAACGACACGCGCGAGATCGCGAGCCTGTTCACGATCGAAGCCGACGTCAAGAAGGACGTCGATCCCCCTAAGGTCGAGCGCGCGATGGACGAAGAGGTGGCCAAGCTGTTGGCAAGCGGGCCGACCCAAGACGAGCTCGACCGCGTGAAGACCGAGTCGTTCTCACGCTTCATCCGGGGCGTCGAGCGCATCGGGGGTTTTGGCGGCAAGTCCGACGTGCTGGCTGCGAGCATGGTTTACGGCGGCCGCCCGGACGCCTACAAGGAAGAGCTCGACGTCATTCGCAATGCGACGCCGGCGCAGGTCAAGGACGCGGCGCAAAGGTGGTTGAGCGACGGCGTCTACGTTCTCCAGATCGATCCGTATCCGGCGGACCTCAAGGCGGCGACGACGGGCGCCGACCGCAAGCACATGGCCGAGGGGGGCGCCGCGCCCGCGGTCGTGTTTCCGAAGGTCGAGAAAGGGACGCTCTCGAACGGGATGAAGATCCTGCTCGCCGAGCGGCACGCGATACCCGTCGTGGATTTCAATTTGATGATGGACGCCGGGTACAGCGCCGATCAGGGCGGCATCCCCGGCACCGCCAGCTTCGCGATGGGCATGATCGACGAAGGGACGAAGACGCGGACGTCGATTCAGATCTCGGATGAGTCGCAGCGGCTCGGCGCCAACATCGGGTCGGGGTCGGACCTGGACAACTCGTACGTCAGGCTGTCCGCATTGAAGCCCAACCTCGACGCGTCGCTCGCGCTCTATGCCGACATCGTCCTGAACCCCTCGTTCCCCGAATCCGACTTCAAGCGGCTTCAGAAGCAGCAGATCGCGGGGATCCAACGCGAGAAGGCGCAGCCGGTCGGGATGGCGCTGCGCGTCTTCCCGAAGCTCCTCTACGGCACCGGTCACCCGTACGGCCTGCCGTTCTCGGGATCGGGGTATGAAGACGGCGTCGCGAAGATCACGCGCGACGACCTCGTCAAGTTCCACGACGCGTGGTTCAAACCCAATAACGCCACGATGGTCATCGTCGGCGACACCACGATGGCCGAGATCAAGCCCAAGCTGGAATCGCTGTTCAAGGACTGGAAGAAGGGCACGACCCCCGTGAAGAAGCTTTCGGCCGTCGCGGGCAAGGCCGGCACGACGATCTACATTGTCGACAAGCCGGGCGCCGCGCAGTCGGTGATCTTGGCCGGCCAGCTCGTGGCGCCGACCGCCAACCCCGACGAGATTCCCTTCAAGACGATGACGCAAGTGCTTGGCGGCTCGTTCGTCGCCCGGATCAACATGAACCTCCGCGAAGACAAGCACTGGTCGTACGGCTCGTACACCTTCGTCCCCGACGCGCGCGGGCAGCGCCCGTTCATCGGCTACGCCCCCGTGCAGACCGACAAGACGAAGGAAGCGTTGGTCGAGGTCATGAAGGAGTTCAAGGGGATCGTCGGCACCAAGCCGGTGACGGCAGCCGAGCTCACGATGGCGCAGGACGGGCTGACGCGGACGATGCCCGGCGAGTGGGAGACGCAGCGAGCGGTCGCCGGCTCGATCGGCGAGATGGTTCGTTTCGGCCTTCCCGACGACTACTTCGCGACGTTCCCGGCGAAGGTCCGGGCATTGAAGACAGGAGACTTGGACGCCAACGCCAAGAAGTCGCTCACGCCGGACAAGCTGGTGTGGGTCGTCGTCGGCGACCGCGCCAAGATCGAGCCCGGGATCAAGGAGCTCAACTGGGGCGAGGTCAAGCACCTCGACCCGGACGGCAACCCGATCTAGAAAAGGGGACACTCCCCTTTTTCGAGGGGACACTCCCGTTGGTGTTCACGTTTCGCTCGCAACCCGCCGCACATGTTGTGCGGCGGGTTGTCGATGCAGAACTCGTGTTCTGTCGATCGTGGCTCGCCACCCCGTTTTCCCCGTCTAACCTCCGGTGCTGTCGGTCCCCGCCATCCCCGACTTTGAGACGATGCCGCGCTTCTCGCGCCCGATGCCAGGCGGATTCTGCGTTCATGTCGTGACCCGCGGCAACGCCAGGGCGACGGTTTTTCATTCCGACGCCGACTACACGAGCATGACTCAGCTGATGATGGATGCTCAGGCACACGTCCGCGTCGAGCTCTTGGCGTGGTGCCTCATGCCGAATCACATGCACCTCGTGATTCGCCCTGCCGGGGATGGCGACCTCGCCCGGTGGATGCACTGGCTCCTCACGACACACGTACAACTCCACCGTGTCCGACACAGGACAACGGGCCGCATCTGGCAAGGGCGCTACAAGGCGTTTCCCATCCAGACCGACAGGCATCTGCTGACGGTCTTGCGGTATGTGGAGCGCAATCCCGTGCGCGCGGGACTCACGCCTCACGCAAACGAGTGGAAATGGTCGAGCGCCCGCGAACGACGCCGCGCGGGTACGCCGCGCTCACTCCTTGCGTGCTCGCCCGTCCCGCTTCCATCGCCGTGGCTCGAGTGGGTCGACACGCCGCTGACGGACGCCGAGCTCGTCGCCATCCGCGCCTGCGTACGGCGTGACCGCCCACTAGGCGAGGCTTCATGGACGCGCGAAGTGGCCGGCCGGCTCGATTTGCTGGGGACGCTGCGGCCGCGTGGACGGCCCAGGGTCGAGCGCCGTTCCCTGGATTGCCGGGCCGGCGGAGACGGCGACCGCACAGTGTCCTCCTGAAAAAGGGGAGTGTCCCCTTTTCGGGCGTCCCCTATCATGGCGTGATGGCACCGCCCGTCGCTCCGCGCAGCCCCCACGCCGTCACCCTCCATGGCGAGACGCTCGAGGACGACTACTTCTGGCTGCGCGACAAGGACGACCCCCGCGTCGCGGCGCATCTCGCCGCCGAAAACGCCTACGCCGAGGCCGCGCTTGCCGGGTCCGGCGCCCTAAAAGAGCGCCTTTACAAAGAGATGCTCGCGCGGATCAAGGAGACCGACCTCTCGGTCCCCTACCGCAAGGGACGGTACTGGTACTACGCGCGCACCGAGGAGGGAAAACAGTACCCGATCCTCGCGCGCAAGCTCGGCGCGCTGACCTCGCTCGAGGAGATCGTCCTCGACCTGAACGTGCTCGCGCGCAATCACGCCTACTTCGCCGTGGACGCGTTCGCGGTCAGCGACGACGGGAACTTCCTGGCCTACTCGGTCGACACGACGGGTTTTCGCGAGTACACACTGCGCGTCAAGGACTTGCGCCGCGACGAGGACGGGCCGGAGTCGATCGAAAGGGTCAGCTCGGTCGCCTGGGCGGCGGACGGCACGACGCTTTTCTACGTCACCGACGACGACGCGAAGCGACCCCATCGTCTTTGGCGGCGCCGGCGCGGCGAAGAAGGCGCCGTTCTTCTCCACGAAGAACGAGACGCGCGCTTTTCTCTGGCCATCCGCCGCTCGCGGAGCCTCGGCTACCTCTTCTTGGACGCGGACAGTCACACCGCGAGCGAGGTCCGCTTCCTCGCCGCGAACGAGCCCGACGCGGATTTCCGGGTCTTCCTCCCCCGTGCGCCCGAGCTCGAGTACGAGATCGATCACGGCGGTTCGACGTTCTGGATTCGCATCAACGATCGCGGCCGCAATTACCGACTCGCGCGCTGCCCGTTGGGTGCCATCGCGAAAGAGGCGTGGACCGAGGTGCTGGCGCATCGCGACCGGGTCAACCTCGCCGGGATCGAAGCGTTCGCCGGGCATCTCGTGGCTTACGAGCGCGAGGACGGGCTCGAGCGATTCGTGGTGCACGCCTTGGAGTCGGGCGGGAGCCATGCGATCGCGTTTCCTGAGCCGGCGTACTCGAGCATCCCGGACATCAACGCGGAATACACGACGACGACTTTTCGCTTCCGTTACCAGTCGATGGCGACGCCGCCTTCGATCTACGACTACGACATGACGACCCGCGAAAAAACCCTGATGAAGCGTGTCGAGGTGCTGGGCGGCTACGATCCCTCGCTCTACATCGTCGAGCGCGCCCACGCGATCGCGGCGGATGGAACGGCCATCCCGATCTCGCTCGCCCGCAGGAAAGACACCCCGCGCGACGGGACCGCGCCGATGCACCTCGTGGGCTACGGCGCGTACGGCTACCCGCTGCCCGTGCTCTTCTCGTCGAACCGGCTCTCGCTCCTCGACCGTGGCGCCGTTTGCGCGCTGGCCCACGTGCGCGGCGGCGGCGAGCTGGGAAAGCCGTGGCACGACGCCGGGCGCATGGAACGCAAGCCGAACA
>JAYUCM010000180.1:0-10920 GCA_043740355.1 Acidobacteriota bacterium
GTCGTTTTGCGTCGCGCTGCGCTCCGACCGCCGCTCGAATCTCGTGGAGGTTCCCGATTGGATCGGTCGGGGGCGCGACGAGGCACTCGCGCAGGCCCAAGAGTCGGGCCTCGTCATGGAAGTGGCCGAGATGCGCCACGACCCCGGCGTCGCGGCCGACCGGATCGTGCAGCAGGACCCTCCGCCCGGCACGCAAGTGCGCCACGGCCGGACGATCCGGGTGGTCGTCAGTCTCGGCGGCGAGACGCTCACCGTCCCGACCGTTACCGGTCAGCCCGCGCGTCAGGCCGAGCTCGAGCTGCTGCGTCAAGGGCTGACTCCCGGTTGGGAGGCGCGCGTCCGCGACAACCTTGTGCCTGCGGGGCAGGTGATCGATCAGGCCCCGGCCGGGGGCGCGCTTTCCGTCTCCGGTGAGCGCGTGCATCGGCTCATCTCCGACGGGCCGCGCGTGCCGCGTTGGGTCATGCCCGACCTCACGGGGCGTACGTTGCGCGACGCGCAGGAATGGATCACTCTGTGCGGGTTCCGGGGTGGCGCCGTGCGGCGCGTGCCCTCGGATGGGCAGCGGTCCGGGACGATCGTCGGGCAGCTGCCCTTGTCCGGTTACCCGGTCGCACGGCGCGACGTCGTCGAGCTGACGGTCGCGGACTAGGAGCGTGAGCGTGGGCGCGGTGATCGCACCGTCGATTCTTTCGGCGGATTTCGCCCGGCTCGGCGCCGACATCAAGGACGCCGAGGCGGGCGGAGCCGCGCTGATCCACGTCGACGTCATGGACGGGCATTTCGTCCCCAACCTGACGGTCGGTCCCGCCGTGACCCGGGCGGTCCGGCGGGTGACCCAGCTTCCGGTGGACTGCCACCTCATGATCGAGGATCCCGACCGCTACGTCCCAGCCTTTGCGGAAGCCGGCGCGGACATGATCTCGGTCCACGTCGAGGTCGCGCGCCATTTGGAGCGCACGGTCGCGGCGATCCAAGAATCGGGGGCCAAAGCGGGCGTGGTGTTGAATCCGGCGACGCCCTTGGAAACGCTGTCCGAGATCCTGCCCGCCGCGGATTTCGTCCTCCTCATGTCGGTGAACCCCGGCTTCGGCGGGCAGAAGCTCATCCGCTCGGTGCTCGACAAGGCGCGCCGTCTGCGCGCGTGGATCGACCGGCTCGGGATCGCGACGCGCATCGAGATCGACGGCGGCGTCACCCTCGAGAATCTCGACGAGGTTGCCGCCAGCGGCGTCGACGTGATCGTCGCCGGCTCGGCGATCTTCGGCTCGGGCGATGCCCGCGGTGCCACGCAAGCACTGGTGAGAAAGCTCGCCGCCTTCGCGGAGCGGGGGCACGGTGTCTGACACGGCGGCGGCACCACCTCGTGTCTTCCGGACCACGACCCGGGTGCGGTACCCCGAGACCGATCGGATGGGGGTCGCCCATCACGCGCACTACTTCGTTTGGTTCGAGCTGGGGCGGACCGAATTGATGCGCGAGGCGGGCTGCGCGTACGGGGCGCTCGAGGATGACGACGGCGTCTTTTTCCCCGTGGTTGCGGCGGGGGCCGACTACCTTGCGCCGGCGAGGTATGACGAGGTGATCGAAATCGAGACGAGCCTCACCCGGGCCGGAGGAGTCCGCGTGCGATTCGACTACGTCTTGCGAAGATCGGGCGATCCCCGCGTACTCGCCAAGGGGTTCACGATGCACGCGTCGTGCGGGCGGGACGGAAAGCCCGCCCGGCTGCCGGAGGCCTTACGCTCCCGCCTCGCCGTTTTCGCAGGCGCACGATGAGGGGGAGGACGATCGCGGCGGTCCTGAGTCTGACCCTCTGCGCCTGCGGCACGGGATGCGCCGCGAAGAAGCGGAAGGCTGCCCAGCAGACCGCCGAGGTGCTGACCGCCGGGGCCGTGCTGGCCGAGGTCGACGCCCGGATGGCCCACCACCAGCTCCGCAAAGCGAAGCTCCTCCTGCAGAAGATCCAGTTCACGCAGGCCGAACGGCCGACGTACGAGCCTCTCGTCCGCCTCGCGCTCGCCGACTCGACCTACTATCTGGGCGACGATCTCTCGTTGATCGAAGCCCGCTCGAAGTACCTCGACTTCGTCACCCTCTACGCCGACCATCCCAAGGCCCCCTATGCGCAATTCCAAGCGGGTATGTGCTCGGTCAAGCAGATCTACAGCGCGAGCCGCGACCAGGCCCAAACGCAGGTTGCGATCGACGACTTCAGGGAAATCGACAAACGGTGGCCGGCTTCGGCGTTCGCACGCGCGGGGCGGCAGTTCATCGGCAAGGGGCAAGACGGGCTCGCCGAGCACGAGTTCCTCATCGGGAGCTTCTACTGGAAGAAGAAGTCGTACCAAGCCGCGACCGAGCGCTTCTCGGCGCTCCTCGAGAAGTACCCCGCCTATCGGCAGAAGGACAAGGTCTACTACTGGCTCGGGCGCACGCTGATGGGCGCGCGGAGCCCCGCGGAGGCGCGGGTCTGGCTCGACCAGGTCTTGAACGAGTATCCGCGCGGCAGGTACGCGAAATTGGCGAAGGCGCTGCTCGCCGAATCGGCCAAGCATGACGCCGCCGCAACGGCCAAGGACGAAGCCAAGAAGCCGACCTCGTAACGCGTCGCCGGGTTCAAAAGAGGCGACTGGGCGCTCCGCTCACGACGCCCCGCAATTCCGGATACGCCGCGACGAGCTCCTCGGGCGCCTCAAGCTGGACCCCCTGGATCAGGTGCCTCAGCTGGAGGGCGTTGACGAACGCCTGGCCGCGGAAGTGGTTGTTGGCGATGACATAGAGCGCCTTCGCCTGCGCGCCCATGCCGCGCGCCGCTTTGGCGATCGGGCGGAGCATGGCCAACGAATACAGGTAGTCGTAGCGCGCGTCCCGGCCGGCGCCGGCGTCGAACCAGGCACTCGCGTTGCGCCCGTGGAGACGCAGGTACGCGATTTCCGCGGTGACGCGAGCGCGGGGCGGCGCGGTGACGCGGCCGATGCGGGGCTGGTCGACGACGCACCAGCCGGCGCTTCTCTCGCGCATCCACGCCGCGGCCTTGTCGTCGTCCCACGAGATGTGCCTCACCTCGACGACGATCGGCCAGCCCTGGGCCGCATCGAGAAGGCGCGAAAGCCGCGCGGTGCTCTGCGGAACGAAATGGAAGGACTGGGGGAATTGGACCAACACCGCGCCCAGCAGGCCGGCGTCGCGCAAGGGAGCGAGGCCGGCGAGAGTCGGCGCGACGATCCCGGCGGGGTCCTCAAAGGGCTCGTGCGTCCACGTTCGATGCGCCTTGGCGGTGAAACGGAATCCTTGGTGCCTGGCCACGCGCCGGATCCATGACGCCGCGGTTCGCGGGTTCGCGGGACGGTAGAACGTCGTGTTGATCTCGACGACGTCGAGGAAGCGCGCCACCCAGGCGAGACGATCGAACCCGCGCGAGGCTCCGCGCGAGTACACGATCCCGCTCCAATCCGGATAGTCCCAGCCCGCGACACCGACAGAGGTCATCCCATGCGAAACGGAGGATACCCCTCACGCCTCGACGGCGCCGATCAGCGTTTCTTCGACCGTCAACGCCCGACAACGGGCGTCGATCTCCGCGTACGGCACGGCGTGAGCGTCGTGAAACGCCCGGTAGGCATCCTGAGAGACCCAGCGATCGATCGTGAGATACGTTCCATCCGTCGCCCGCATCAGCTCGGAGCCTAAGAATCCCCGACCGGAGCGGAAGAACCGGACCCAGGTGCCGTCGTCGCCGTAGGCCGCCTCGAACTCGGCCTCGCGGCCGGTCTGTGCGCGGAACCGCCAGAGGATGACATGCATCGGCTGATTCTAGACCGATCCGGATTTATACTGCCGCGCTCCATGCTCAAGGTCACACCTTTCCACCCGCGCACCTCGGCACTCGTTCGTGCGCAGACTTGGCGTCGCTGGGCCGGCTACCAGATGGCCAGCGGCTACGACCCGCATCCTGATCGCGAGTACGCCGCGGTGCGGAGCGCGGCCGCGCTGTTCGACGTGTCGCCGCTCCACAAGTACATGATCGCCGGACGCGACGCGGGTCGATTGCTCGACCGGCTGATCACGCGCGACGTGACCAAGCTCAAGCAGGGACAGGTCTACTACACGCCGTGGTGCGATGCGGCCGGAAAGGTGGTGGACGACGGGACGCTCAGCCGGCTCGAGGAGGCGACCTATCGGTTGACCAGCGCCGACTCGTCGTTGCGCTGGCTGCACATGAACGCCGTCGGCATGGAGGTTTCGATCGACGACGTTTCGGAGAGCGTGGCGACGCTCGCCCTCCAGGGACCGCTGTCGCGCACGATCCTGGCCCGGCTGTCGCCGCTCGATCTGACGAAGCTGAAGTACTTCCGAGTCGCCCGCACCACCATTCGCGACATCCCGGTTTCGATCTCGCGAACCGGATACACCGGCGACCTGGGTTACGAGATCTGGGTCGAGGCCGGCCGCGCGTTGCCGCTCTGGGACGCCCTGATCGACGGCGGCACGCCGTACGGCATCACCCCCGCGGGGGTCTGGGCGCTCGACATCGCGCGCATCGAGGCCGGCCTGATCATGCTCGACGTCGACTACCACTCCTCGCACCATGCGTTGATCGAAAATCGCAAGTCCTCGCCGTTCGAGATCAACTTGGGCTGGGCCGTGAGCGCGACCAAAGGGCCGTTCAACGGCCGGAGGAGCCTCGCCGCGGAGCGCGCGCGCGGCGCCGCGTGGGGGTTCGTCGGGCTCGAGATCGACTGGAACGCTTTCGAGCGGTTGTTCCTGGCGGAGCACCTGCCGCCGCAAATCTCGAACGTCCCGTGGCGCGTGAGCGTGCCCGTCTATGCCGGCAGCAGGCAGGTGGGGTATGCGACCAGCGGCTGCTGGTCTCCTCTGCTCAAGAAGCCTCTGGCGCTCGCTCATCTCACACGCCCCCACGCTGCGCCGGGGACAGAGGTCGAAATCGAAGCCACCGTGGAGCACCGGCGCCTGCGCGCCGGGGCCGTCGTGCGCGAGCTGCCGTTCTACGAACCGGAGCGCAAGAAGGCATGAGCACGCAGCGCTACGACGCGATCGTCATCGGCGGCGGGCACAACGGCCTCGTCGCGGCGGCCTACCTCGCGCGTGCCGGACGCCGCACGCTCGTTCTGGAAAAGCGCCCGCTCGTGGGCGGCGCCGCCGTGACCGAGGAGGTCTTCCCGGGGTTCAAGTTCTCGGTCTTTTCGTACGTTGTCAGCCTGCTGCGGCCCGAGATCATCCGCGATCTCGATCTGCCGAAGGCTGGCCTCCAGATCCTCCCGTTGGAGAGCACGGTCACGCCGCTCGACAACGGCGACTACCTCGCCTCCTGGGCCGACCCCGACGAAACCCGCGAGGAGCTTCGGCGTCATGCGCCCCGCGATGCCGATGCCATGGCGATCTTCGGGCATCTGATGCACCACATGGCGATGGCGGTGAAGCCGATTCTCGGGATGATCCCGCCGGACCCGACCTCGCTTTCTCCGCGCGACCTGGCCGGCATGCTGAAGCTCGGCCGGCATGTCCACTCCTTGGGACCCGAGCGGTTCCACGCCCTTCACAAGCTGATGACGATGAGCAGCGCCGACTACCTCGACGAGTGGTTCACCTTCGATCCCCTCAAAGCGACCAAGTCGGCGAGCGGGATCATCGGGACCTTTCTCGGGCCGCGGTCTCCGGGGACGGCCTACGTGCTGCTCCACCACTACATGGGCGAGATCGACGGCGCTTTTCGCGCGTGGGGATTCCAGAAGGGCGGCACGGGAGCGATCAGCGACTCGATCGCGGGAAGCGCGCGGCGTTTCGGCGCCACGATTCGCACCGATGCCGCGGTGACGCAGGTGATCGTCAAGAACGGCCGGGCCACGGGCGTCGCGCTTTCGAGCGGCGAGGAGATCGCCGCGAGCCTGGTGATCTCCGGGCTCGATCCGCGCCTGACCTTCACCCGGCTCGTCGATCCCAAGGCGCTTCCCGAGGATCTCGTCGAGGGGATTCGCCGCTTCAAGTTCCGTGGCTCGTCGGGAAAGGTCAATCTCGCGCTCTCCGGCTTGCCAAACCTGACGTGCCTGCCGGGAAACGGCCCGCACTTGCGGGGCGCGATCTCGATAAGCCCCAGCGTCGACTATCTCGAGCGCGCCTACGACGATGCCAAGTACGGCGATTTCTCGCGGCATCCGTACATGGACGTCGTGATCCCCTCGATGATCGATCCGGAGATGGCGCCCCCCGGGAAGCACGTGATGAGCATCTTCGTCCAGTACGCGCCCTTCGACCTGACGGGGGGCTGGTCGGACGCCAAGCGAGAGGCGTTCGGCGACGCGGTGGTCGCGACGCTCGCACGCTACGCCCCGAATCTCCCCTCGCTGATCCTGCATCGCCAGGTCTTGACGCCGTTCGACATCGAGCAGATCACCGGGCTCTCCGAGGGGAACATCTTCCAGGGCGAGCTCGCGCTGCAGCAGCTGTTCTTCCTGCGTCCGGTGCCTCGTTGGGCCAAGTACCGCACGCCGATCGAGGGGTACTGGCAGTGCGGCGCGGGGACGCACCCCGGCGGCGGGATCATGGGCGCCTCCGGCCGGCTCGCAGCGCTCGAGATTCTCGGGAGCTCGCGATGAGCGCGCAGGGGTTCGACGTCATCGTGATCGGCGGCGGAGCCAACGGGCTCGTGGCTTCCTGTCTTCTCGGGAAGGCCGGCCGGCGCGTGCTCATGCTCGAGCGCTCCGAGTCGCTGGGGGGGCAGGGGAGCGTGGCGGAGTTTGCGCCGGGATTCCGCGCGGCGCCTCTTGGCATCGATCCGGGCTGGGTGCCGCCGAAGATCGCCTACGCTTGCGGCCTGACGGGGCTCGAGACGGTCGCCGCGGACACGGCGCTGACCGTGGCCACCGAGCCCGGCGCGTTCCTGACGCTCTCGCGCGATGCGGCGCGGGCCGCCGCGGCGATCGGGGCTTACTCGAAGAGCGACGCCGCCAAGTGGCCCACGTTCACCGCGCAGCTGCGCAACCTCGCCGGGTTCCTCGAGGTGCTCTACCAGGTGCCGGCACCCGATGTGGACGTGGGCTCGCTCGGCGAGCTGCTGCCGCTTCTCCGGCTGGGCATGAAGTTCCGGGCGCTGGGGCGCCGCGACATGATCGAGTTCCTGCGCACCTTGCCCCTGTCGGCCTGGGAGCTGCTCGACGATTGGTTCGCATGCGGACCGCTCAAGGCGGCGGTGGCCGCGGGCGGAATCCAGGACGTGCAGCAGGGGCCGCGCTCGGGCGGTACCGGATTCGTGCTGTTGCATCACCTCGTCGGCACCGCCGCGGGGTCGGTGCGCGGCCGCGTCCCCTGGCGGAGCGGACCGGCGGCGTTCACCGAGGCCGCGGCGAGCGCGGCGCAACGCTTCGGCGTCACCGTGCGCACGGCGGCGTCGGTTTCGCGCATTCAGGTGCAGGACGACGCGGTCAAGGGAGTCGTGCTTCAAAGCGGCGAAGAGATCGCGGCGGCGGCCGTGCTCTCCACCGCCGATCCCGCGCGCACGCTCCTCGAATGGATCGACCCGGTGTGGCTCGATCCCGAATTCGTGCGCGCCGTGGGGAACATCCGTCACCGAGGCTGCACCGCGTTCGTGCTCTACGCGCTCGACGGGCTGCCCGAATTCCCCGGCCTCGCCGGAAGCGACGCGCTCTCCGGGCTCATCACTCTCACCAGCGACCTCGTCGCGCTGGAGCGCGCCGCCGACGCGGCCAAGTACGGCGCGGTGTCCGAGCGCCCCCACGTCGAGCTCACGGTTCCGACGCTGCTCTGGCCCGCCCTCGCTCCCGCGGGCCGGCACGTCGCGATCGCCCGCGTGCCGTATGCGCCGTACCGGCTGAGAGACGGCTCGTGGGACGACGCGCGCCGTGACGCGCTGGCGGCGAGCGTCACCTCGGCCATCGAGGCGATCGCTCCTTCGTTCCGGTCCCGCGTCCTCCATCGCGCCGTCTGGTCGCCGCCGGACCTGGAGGCGCGGTTCGGCCTCCGCGAGGGCGCGTCGTCGCAGGGTGAGCTGGGGCTCGACCAGATCTTGTTCATGCGCCCGGTCCCCGGTTGGGGGCGGCACGCCACGCCGATCTCCGGCCTGTACCTCGGCGGCTGCGGCACGCATCCCGGACCCGGGATTCTCGGCGGCTCCGGTTGGCTCGCGGCGGAGCGGCTGCTCCGCCGTGTGTGACGTGCCTGCTACGCTCGAGAACGCGTCGAAACGCTCCTCGACAGGGTCAAATCGGAGTAAAAGATCGCAACTCCGATCTTTTACAGCTGGGAAGGGTAGGCTAAACGCTCCCAACGGCCTTCTGAGCCGAAAATGGCCTCGTAGGATCGTCCAGGAAACGCGATCGCGGCTCCGGCCGGGCTACCGCATTCCCCCCATTTGGCGAAAACGCGGCGAAAATCATCGGCGGGCCTCCAGGCTTACGCCCGCCCTTCCGGGCTCGCCTCCGCGTCTTCCGCGGTGCGGAATTTCTGAACGCCCGGCCGCCGTGGCGCCTTCCGCGCGAGGCTTCGATAGAACGTGAGCATCTGTGCGACGACCTTCAGATTGTCGGGGTCGTCCGGGGATCGCCACGGTCGCGGCATGTCGTCTATCCGGCGGTAGCGAGTGACGGGCAACCTAGTCCTCCCTGAACCCGAATCTCTCGGCGAGTACGTTGGCGTCGAAACGATCCGTGGGGCGCACGGTGTCCTTCTTCATTCTCCAGAGGGTCTCGGGGGTGACGACCCGCACGCGCACCCCATCGAAGTCCTTCTCCTCGATGTCGAGATCAGCGTAACGGAAAGCCTCACCCAAGCGCGTCAGGATGTCGTAACCGAACCCCTCGGGCGGGAGGTAACGAACCGCAGGATACTCGCCACAGAGATCGTCGGCGCTGATCTCCTCGATGCACGGATCCTGGTAGACAGAGAGAAGGGCTGCCTTCAGGCGTTCGACATTGCCCGCGTCGGGTCGAACGAAGAGGTCGACGTCCGCCGTCGCGCGAGCGAGCCCATGCAGCCCGAGCGCCACCGCACCGAACACCGCGTACTCGACGTTGTGCTCCGCAAGGGCTCGAAAGACCGATTTGAGATGCTCTTCATCCACAGTGTGAGTATAAAGCCTCGGACGATGGCTTTACCGCACGGCAGTCGTGGGACAGAATCTCGCCGCGTGGGAGTTCCCGTGATTCCAAATTCCATCAGCGCCGAGCTCTTCCGATTCGATCCCGCTCTGCCGATCGAGAGCGCATGGACCCCGCCCGCCTCCTGGTACGTCCGGCCGGAGTTCCTCGCCCTGGAGCGCGAGCGGGTATTCCGCCGCACGTGGCAGGCGGTCGGACGGTTGGATCAAGTGCCGCTCCCGGGCGACTACTTCACCGGGTGTCTTGTCGACGATCCCTACGTGGTGGTTCGCGATTCGGAAGGAACGCTGCGCGCATTTCACAACGTCTGCAGGCATCACGCGGCGGAGGTGTGCGCGGGTGTGGGCAACCTGACGGAGCTCGTCTGCCCCTATCACGGCTGGACGTATCGCCTCGACGGGGGACTGACGCGCGCGCCGCGTCTGGGCATGAACGCCGTGTTCGATCGCGAGCGCTTCTCCCTGAAGCCCGTGGCCGTGCAGGCGTGGGGACCCCTGGTCTTCATTCATCTCGGGGAGCAGCCGGAACCGCTCGACGCGCAGTTAGCGGCGCTCGCGCCGCGGCTCGCGGCGTCGTCGACCGGCGATCTCGAGTTCGTTGCGCGACGCTCTTACGAGCTGCGCTGCAATTGGAAGGTCTACGTCGACAACTACCTCGACGGCGGCTACCACGTCTCGGTCCTTCACAAGGCTCTGGCCGGGCAGCTCGATCTCGACACCTACGTGACGGAGCTGTTCGAGCGTGTGTCGGTGCAGTCGTGCCGATCCCCGGAGGAGGCCCCGGCCGAGGCGGGCGGCGACTTCGCGGAGCGGATCGGGGACGAGGCGCTCTACGCGTTCGTCTACCCCAACTTCATGCTCAACCGGTACGGGCCGATCTTGGACACGAATCTCGTCGTGCCGCTCGGGCACGACCGCACTCGAGTGATCTTCGATTTCTACTTCCGCGACACCGAGGGGCCTTCCGCGAAAGAGTTCATCGAGCGGAGCATCGACGCGAGCCACCGAGTCCAAGAGGAGGACGTCTCGATTTGCGAGTCGGTCCAACGGGGGTTGGGATCGCCGGCGTACGACCGGGGGATCTACGCCCCGCGGATCGAGATGGCCGCCCATCATTTCCACCGTTTGCTCGCCGCCGACCTCCGGGGTGGAGCCCAGGCCTGAGTCGCTGTAGGCTGTGCCCGTGGACTCCACCTTCGACGTGTTCCTTCCCGGCTCGCATCCCTTGATCATCCAAGGAGGGATGGGTGCGGGCGTTTCGAACTGGGTGCTCGCCCGCGCCGTTGCCCTGAAGGGGCAGCTCGGCGTGGTCTCGGGAACGGTGATCGACACGATCATCGTGCGGCGCCTCCAAGACGGGGACAAGGGAGGCCACGTCCGCAGGGCGATGGCGAAGTTCCCGATGCCCGAGGTCAGCGCCGAGGTTTTGCGCCGCTACTTCCGTCCGGAAGGAAGGAAAGCGGGAGAGCCGTACCGGCTCCTCCCGATGTACCGGCAGTCGACCAATGCGCTGCGCCAGCGCATCACCATGCTGGCCAATTTCGTCGAGGTTCACCTGGCGAAGGAAGGGCACGACGGGACCATCGGGATCAATCTCTTGACGAAAGTTCAGATGCCCAACCTTGCGTCGCTTTACGGGGCGATGCTCGCGGGCGTCGACTACGTCCTGATGGGAGCCGGTATCCCCAGGGAGATCCCCGGCGTCCTCGACGCGCTGGCCGAGCACAAGCCCGCCTCGATGAAGTTCGACGCTTCCGGGCTTCCGGCCGGCGAGACCGAGTACCTGA
>JAYUCM010000181.1:0-10840 GCA_043740355.1 Acidobacteriota bacterium
GTCGATCCCCGGCGGCCTCACTACTTCCTGATCAACGCCGACGAGTCGGAGCCGGGGACGTTCAAGGACCGGCTCCTCATGGAGAAGGACCCTCACCTCGTTCTCGAGGGGTCGCTGCTCGGCGCCTACGCGATTCGCGCGAAGGCGGTCTACATCTACATCCGCGGCGAGTTCGTCTACTCCACGAACGTCCTGACGCGCGCCGTCTCCGAGGCGTACGCCAGAAACTACGCGGGGGCGAACATCCTCGGGAGCGGCTGGAGCTGCGATCTCATCGTGCATCGCGGCGCGGGGGCGTACATCTGCGGCGAGGAGACCGCGCTCATGTCGTCCCTCGAGGGGAACCGCGGCTACCCGCGGTTGAAGCCCCCGTTCCCCGCCGCCTCGGGCGTCTGGGGATGCCCGACGACGATCAACAACGTCGAGACGGTCGCGAACGTGCCGTTCATCGTCGAACGCGGCGCCGATTGGTATCTCACGGTCGGCAAGCCGCCGAAGAACACGGGGCCGAAGCTCTACTGCCTCTCCGGGCACGTGAAGCGCCCCGGCGTCTACGAGGCGCCTCTTGGCCTACCCATGAAAGAGCTGATCTACGAGCTGGGCGGCGGGATGCTCCACGACGACCGGCCGCTCAAGGCCGTGATCCCCGGCGGATCGTCCGTGCAGGTGCTCCGCGCGGCAGACTGCGACGTCGATCTCGATTTCGACTCGCTCGCCGCGAAGGGGACGATGCTCGGCTCCGCGGGGATCATGGTGATGGACTCATCGACGTGCATGGTGGCGGCGATGGCGCGGATCGCGCACTTCTACCACCACGAATCGTGCGGCCAGTGCACGCCGTGCCGCGAAGGCTGCGGTTGGCTCGAGCGCGTCTTGAACCGCATCGAGGCGGGAAACGGGATGAAGCAGGACCTGGATCTCATTCTGTCCGTCTCGAACAACATCATCGGCAACACGATCTGCGCGCTGGGCGACGCGGCGGCGATGCCGGCGATCTCGTTCGTCACGAAGTTCCGCGACGAATACGAGCACCACATCGACCACCGCAGCTGTCTCGCCGGCACGCTCGCCCTCCAGGGGGTTCGCTGATGCCGAAGGTCGTGATCGACGGCGAGGTTCTCGACGTCGGCGCAGGGAGCACGATCCTCCAGGCGGCCTTGACGGTCGGCCGGGAGATCCCCCACTACTGCTATCACCCCGGGCTGTCGATCGCCGGCAATTGCCGCATGTGCCTGGTCGAGGTGGAGAAAGCGCCGAAGCTCGTCATCGGCTGCTACACGCCGGTCGCCGAGGGCATGGTCGTCCACACGGACAGCCCGAAGGTCAAGCAGGCGCGGTCCGCGATGATGGAGTTCTTCCTGATCAATCACCCTCTCGACTGCCCGATCTGCGATCAGGCCGGAGAGTGCCGACTTCAGGAATACTCGGTCGAGCACGGCGGCGGGGCGAGCCGTTATACCGAGCCCAAGCGCGCGCTGGCGAAGGCGGTGGATATCGGCAGACACGTCATGCTCGACCAGGAGCGATGCATCCAGTGCAGCCGCTGCATTCGTTTCTGCGACGAGGTGACGCACACGTCCGAGCTGGACTTCTTCCAGCGCGGCGAGCGCAGCCAGATCGGGATCTTCCCGGGTAAGCGGCTCGACAACGCCTATTCGGGGAACGTCGTCGATCTCTGCCCGGTCGGCGCCCTCACGCTCAAGGAGTTCCGGTTCAAGACCCGGGTGTGGTACCTGAAGAACACGCCGACGATCTGCGGCGGTTGCGCGCGCGGCTGCAACGTCGTCGTCTCGGTGGGTCAGCAGCAGACGATGATGACGACGCGTGGGCAGATGGACGATCGCGTCAAGCGAATCGTCCCGCGCGTCAACGAAGAGGTCAACGCGCACTGGATCTGCGACGAAGGGCGGATGTCGTACGAGAAAGAGCAAGGTGCCACGCGGCTCCAGACGGCGCGGATCGGCGGCGCCGAGTCCACCTACGAGGCCGCGGTGGCGGCCGCCGCCGCCAAGCTGGCGGGCGCCGCCCGGGACGGCACGCTCGGCGTCATCGCCTCGCCGCGCACGCTCGCCGAGGATCTGTTCGCATGGAGCGATCTCGTCCATAACTTGGGCGGAGCGCTATTCGGGCTGCTCCGCCTCGTGCGGGGGGATAACGATGCGCTTCTCGTCCGCGCCGACAAGGGGGCGAACGCCAAGGGCGCCGCGTGGATCTTCGGCGCGGCCGCGGACGAGGCGGCCGTCATGGGCGCCGTCCTTACGGGGTCTCTGACCACGCTCCTCGTCCTCGGCGACACGCTGGATCCCGAAGACACGCTGGCGCTGACGCCTTCGTCCGAGGGCAAGGTCGAGGTGGTGTTCGCCGGCCCGTTCGTCTCCGGCGCGGCCGAGCACGCGGCCGTCGCGATTCCGTCCGCATCGTGGTCCGAAGCCGACGGGACGTACGTGAACTTCGAAGGGCGCGCGCAGCGCGTACGCCGCTGCCATCTCCCCTTGGGCGAAGCCCGGCCCGGATGGCGCGTCGCGCTCGACGTCGCCGCCGCGGCCGGCGCTCCGGCCCCGGCGTGGGCGAACGCCGAAGACGTGCTGAGCGCGCTGGGGAAGCGCGTCAGGGAATTCGAGGGGGTCACCGTCGAACGGATGGGACTTTTAGGCGTTCCCATGCCCGCCAGTGCCGGGGTTTGAGGGAGCTATCGCAGTGGACGTCCTGATCGACTTCCTCAAGATCGTGACCGTCTTCAGCCTGTTGATGCTGTGCGTTTCGATCATGACGTGGGTCGAGCGCAGGCTCTCCGCGATCATTCAGTACCGTCTGGGACCGAACCGCGTCGGTCCGTGGGGACTCCTGCAGCCGATCGCCGACGGCGTCAAGTTCATCCAGAAGGAAGACATCATTCCGGCCGACGCGCACAAGCTGTTCTATCTTCTCGCGCCCGCGCTGGCGGTCATCCCGGCGCTGTGCGCCTTCGCCGTCATCCCGTTCGGCCCGACCGTGACGATTCTCGGGAAGAGGGTGGGGCTCGTGATCCTCGACCTCGACGGCGGATTGCTGTGGGCGTTCGCCTCGACGGGCCTGGGCGTCTACGCGCTCGTCTTGGCGGGGTGGTCGTCGAACAGCAAGTTCTCGTTGATCGGCGGATTGCGCTCGTCCGCGCAGATGATCTCGTACGAGCTGCCGATGGCGCTCTCCGTCGCGTCGGTCGTGCTCGTTTCGGGCACGCTGCGGCCGACGCAGATCGTCGCGCAGCAGGCGGGGAGCTTCCTCCATTGGAACGTCTTCGGCGGCGGGTTCCAGCTGCTGGGGTTCATCCTCTTCACGGTGGCCGGCTACGCGGAAACGAACCGCAACCCGTTCGATCTTCCGGAAGCCGAGGGCGAGCTCGTTGCGGGCTACCACACCGAGTACTCGGGAATGCGGTTCGCTGCGTTCTTCATGGCCGAGTACATCAACATGATGACGTCGTCGGCGCTGGGGATCACGTTGTTCCTCGGCGGTTGGCAGCTGGGGCTGCCGGTGCGATGGCTGCCCGAGCCGGGTTGGATGCTCTGGGGGGCGCAGATCCTCGCGTTCGTCGCCAAGATGGCCGTCTTCCAGTTCCTGTTCGTGTGGGTGCGCTGGACGCTCCCGCGGTTCCGCTACGACCAGCTGATGAACCTGGGATGGAAGGGACTGCTCCCGCTGTCGCTCGCCAACCTCGCCTTGACCGCGATCCTCGTCGTGTACGGCGTCGTGGGTCATTGAGGCGCCGATGACGCTGATCGCCTTCTTCGTCCTCGCGCTGCTCCTGATCGCTTCGGCGCTCGTGGTGATCACGCACCGCAACCCGGTCACCGCGGCCGTCGCGCTCGCGTTCAACCTGGTCGCGATCGCCGGTCTCTACATGGTGCTCGACGCTCAGTTCATCGGCCTGCTGCAGGTGATCATCTACGCCGGCGCCATCATGGTCCTGATCCTGTTCGTGATCATGCTGCTCAACCTACGCGAAGAAGCGAGGGCCCACCCCGCGGGCACTTTCCAGCGCATCCTGGCGCCGTTCGCGTCGCTCGTGTTCGCCATCGTCGTCGGCCGCGCTTTCTGGCTATCGGCGCCGTCCGCCTTTCCGGAAAACGTCGAGGGCTACGGCACGGCGGCGTCTCTCGGCACGGAGCTCTTCACACGGTTCTACTACCCGTTCGAGGCGATCTCGCTCCTGCTCATCGTCGCGATGATCGGGGCGGTGCTCCTCGCGAAGCGGAAGGTCTCGTGATCGATCCGCGCCTCGTTCTCATCCTGTCCGCCGTGCTGCTGGCGCTCGGCGTCGTCGGCGTGCTGACCCGGCGCGGCGCGATCTCGATCCTCATGTGCGTCGAGCTGATGCTGAACGCCGGGAACCTGGCGCTCATCACGTTCGCTCGGATCGACCGCGGCCCCGAGGCGCAGATCTACGTGTTCTTCGTCATGACGCTCGCCGCGGCCGAAGCGGCGGCCGGGCTCGCCATCGTGATCGCACTCTTTCGTTTACGCGGCACGACCGACGTGGACGAGATCAACCTCTTGAAGTGGTGACGGCGCGATGCTCAAGCTGATCTGGTTGATCCCGGTCCTGCCGCTCGTCGGCGTCGCGATCAACGGGCTTTTCGGAAAGCGGCTCAGCCGGGCCGCCGTCTCGGTGATCGGCTGCGGGGTCGTTCTCGTGGCGTTGCTCGTTTCCGCCGGAGCCGTCCTCGAGCTGTCCCGTCTTCCGGCCGGCGCGCGGTACTTCGAGACGACGCTCGGTACGTGGATCCCGATGGGGCCGATGGGCGCCGCCGGCACGATGACGGCCATTCCTTGGGGCTTCGCGCTCGACCCGCTCTCCGCGATCATGATCCTCGTCGTCACGGGCGTCGGATTCTTGATTCACGTCTACAGCGTGGCCTACATGGAGCACGAAGAGGGATTCGCGCGTTTCTTCGTCTACATGAACCTGTTCATGGCGATGATGCTCACGCTGGTTCTGGGATCCAACCTCCTCGTGACGTTCGTCGGGTGGGAGGGCGTGGGACTCTGCTCCTACCTCTTGATCGGCTTCTTCTACGACAGGCCGTTCGACGCCCGCACGGGACTCTCCTGCGCGGACGCGGGCCGCAAGGCGTTTCTCGTCAACCGCATCGGCGATTTCGCGTTCGTGATCGGCATGCTCTACCTGGTCACGACTTTCGGGACGCTCGACTATCGCGGCATCGCGGCGGCGATCGCCGGCACGAGCGGAGCGCACCACGCGCTTCTGGTGACGGTCGGGATCCTCCTGTTCGTCGGCGCGTGCGGCAAGTCGGCGCAGATCCCGCTGTACGTCTGGCTGCCGGACGCGATGGCGGGCCCGACGCCGGTGTCCGCGCTGATCCACGCGGCGACGATGGTCACGGCGGGCGTCTACATGGTCGTGCGGATGTCGACGCTCTACGCGCATGCCCCGGAGGCGATGGGCGTGATGGCCGCCGTCGGCGCGGCGACGGCGATCTTCGCGGCGACGATGGGCATCACGGCGACCGACATCAAGAAGGTCCTCGCGTATTCGACCGTCAGCCAGCTCGGCTACATGTTCGCGGCCGCGGGCGTCGGCGCGTACACGGCCGCGATCTTTCACCTGATGACGCACGCATTCTTCAAGGCGCTGTTGTTCCTGGGCGCCGGCAGCGTCATCCACGGCCAGCACGGCGAGCAGGACATCACGAAGATGGGCGGCTTGCGGTCGAAGCTGCCGGTGACGTTCGCGACGTTCATGACGGCGACGCTGGCCATCTCGGGGATTTTCCCGCTCGCCGGGTTCTTCTCGAAGGACGAGATCCTCTGGGGCGCCTGGTCCTCGGGGAACAAGATCGTGTGGGGCGTCCTGGCGCTCTCCGCCGGGCTCACCGCGTTTTACATGTTCCGCCTGACGTTCCTGGTCTTCTACGGCAACTACCGCGGCGATCCCCGTACGTTTCACCATGCCCACGAGTCGCCCAGGGCGATGACGGTCCCTCTCATGATCCTCGCGGCGCTCTCGGTCGTCTCAGGATGGATCGGCATTCCGGCGGCACTGGGCACGACGCTGTTCGGCCGCGACGTCAACGTGTTCCATCGCTGGCTTCAGCCGGCCTCTGCTGCGGGGCACGCGGAGGCTGCCGCGGGAGAGGCGGCCGGCGCGGGCCTCGAGTTCGCGCTCATGGGGGCCGCGTTGGCGATCGCCCTGGCCGGCATCGGCATCGCCTTCGTGATCTACCGGAGTCGTGAAGGAGCGGCCGCGTCGATCGCGGCCACCTTCCGACCCGTCTACACGATGTGGCGGAACCTCTACTGGGTGGACGAGCTCTACGAAGCGGCGATCCTGAAGCCGTTCTACGCGATCTCGCGGTTCTCCGCCGGGTTCGACCGCTTCGTGATCGACGGCCTGGTCAACGCGACGGGGATCGTGGCCGACATCACCGGCCAGATCCTGAAGCTGTTCCAGACCGGGTACGTGAGGAACTACGCCCTGGTCTTTCTCATGGGGGTCGTCGCGATGCTCGTCTACCTCGCGACGGTTTGACGATGTCGGAGCTGCTCTTTCCCCTCGTGCTCCCCGTCGCGATCCTCGCGGGGTGGGGACTGCTCGTCCTGCTGATGACGCCGTTCTTCCGCGAGACGGGCCGCGGCTTCGCCGCGTTGCTCTCCCCGTGGAGCGTGTCGCTTCTCGGCGTGGTTTTCGCGGGCTTGAGCTGCATGAAGCAGTGGCCGTCGATCGGGCTCGTGCCGGCCACGACCGCCTACGGCATGGTTCACGTCGACCGCTTCGGCATCTACCTCAGCGTGCTGGTGCTCGGCGTCGGCTTCATGACGCTGCTCTTTTCAGCGCGGTTCCTCGAGCGCGAGGGTTCGGAGCAGGGGGAGTTCTACGCGCTGATGCTGTTCTGCCTGGCCGGCATGGTGCTGATGCTCGAGACGACGAACCTGATGCTGCTGCTCATCGGGCTCGAGATCTTCTCGTTGACCCTGTACGTTCTTTGCGGCCTGACCCGCGGCCGCGTGCGCTCGATCGAAGCCGCGCTCAAGTATTTCCTGCTCGGCGCTTTCTCGTCGGGGTTCCTGGTCTACGGCCTGGCTCTCCTCTACGGTGCCGCGGGTTCGCTGAACCTCGCCGACATCGCCCAAGCTGCCGCCCTGCGCCCGTCCGCCATGATGAACATGGGCCTCGGTTTGCTGATCGTGGGCCTGGGCTTCAAGATCGCGATCGTGCCGTTTCACCAGTGGGTGCCCGACGTGTACACCGGCGCGCCGACGAACGTCACCGCATTCATGGCGGCCGCGACCAAGACCGTGGCGTTCGCCGCGCTGATCCGCGTGCTCGTCGGGGCGTTCGGCGGCCATTCGGCCGTGTGGATCCCCATCGTCACCTGGCTCGCCGTCGCCACGATGACGGTCGCCAATCTCGTCGCCCTGGCGCAGACCAACATCAAGAGGCTGCTCGCGTTCTCGTCGATCGCGCACGCCGGCTACCTGTTGATCGCGCTCGTCTGCGTTCCCGATCTCGGCATCAAGGCGATCCTCTTCTACCTGACCGCCTACGCGTTCATGACCGTCGGCGCGTTCGGCGTCGCGGCTGCCGTCGGCGGCGGCGATCTCACCGCCGAATCCGGCTACGACTTCATCACCTCGTGGGCGGGACTGGGAGTGCGCCGGCCGTTTCTCGCCGCGGCGATGACCGTGTTCCTGGTGTCGATGGCGGGGATTCCGCCCACCGGCGGGTTCTTCGGAAAGTACCTGATCTTTCAGGCCGCGGTGCAGTCGAAGCAGTGGATGCTCGCGATCGTCGGCTCGTTGAACGCGGTGATCGCCGCCTACTACTACCTCTCCGTCATCCTCACGATGTGGTTCAAGGAGCCCGACGGGGAGCTCGCCGCCCCCTCCCCGCTTCCCCCTTCGCTCGCATTCGTGCTGACGATCGCGGTCGTTGCGATCGTCTACCTCGGCATCGCGCCCAGCGGCCTCCTCGGATTGCTCCGAGGCGTTGCCGTGTCCTTGATTTAAAGGGGACACTCCCCTTTTCCTGAATAGGGGACGCTTGACGCCAACGGCGGCCGATGCCATCAATGCCATCGCCAGGCGCCATGGGGGCGAACTTGGTTTCGACGGGAAGGAAGAGGCGCGAGTAGCACGCCGAGGCCCGCTACCTCGATAAACCAGGCGGATCTAAACACAGCCAACGAAAACTCGCTGGCCTTCGCAGCTTAAGCTGCGACGTCTCCTAGGTGGCCCTCCCGAGGCGACTTAACGAGGCGACGACAATTCGGGATAGCTCTCCGGCGACGCCCGTAGCCGGTAGGCGAAATGCACGGGCTGGCCGACCATCCTCCATCTCCCGGCCGAGCTCGCCACTCACGAGCGGGCCGAGCGAGTAGGTGTGCACCCGTCCCGGGAGCAAGTTCGCGTGACCGCGGCGGAGCTTGCGTGCGCTCGAACCCGTCAGCAAGAAACGGGGTGCGCCGCCACCATCCAGGATCGACTGGATCGTGTTCAGAAGGCTGGGAAGCCGTTGGATCTCGTCCAAGAAGACCGAATGGAGGTTTCTCACAGCGCCGAGCCGCTGCTCGAGCTCCTCGGGGTTGCGGGCGAACTCGAGGAAGGTCGGTTCATGAGCGAGATTGATCGTCAGGTCGGGTTTGAGTGAGGCCACGAGAGTCGACTTCCCCGTCTGGCGCGGGCCGAGGAGTAGTAGGCTCTTGCGGGATGCGCGGAGCCGCTTTTCCAGAGTTCTCTGGATCATGATGCGGTTAAAATACAGCGTAATTTAACCACGGTCAACCGTTCCGCGGTTCGGTTGGCGGATCGTTGTCGTCGCCGACCATGACTCACAGCCCGTCGCGTCCCTCGCGCATCGCGAGCCGTCGCGACTGCCAGGCGTAGAAGACGTTGCCAACCACGCTGCCGATCGCGGCTCCGCCGATCGACATGGGCGCAGATTGAGTCCAGGGGCGGGGGGAGGTCAACGCGGAGTCGAGGGCCCACCGCGCGGCGTCCCTCAGCCCACGGAGTCGTCGAGAACCACCGCCCGACCATGCACCGCGCCGCCCGGAAGAGACCGTCCTCTACGGCGTCGTCTCCGCTCAGCTCGTCAGCATTTCGCTAGGCGCAGCCGGACTTCCCGCCTAGACTCCCGATCGGATCCGCCACGGGCCGCCACGGGGTAAGGCTCAGAAGAAGGGGGGCGTCACATGAACCTGCGAACGTTTTTGCTGCTGCTTGTCATGGTGTTCGTACAGGGCAACGCGATGCCGCCGGTCGCCGCCGGCGACACTCCGCAGGTCGCCGTTGAAGAACCCGCGCTGACGCCGCCCGCGCTGCGTTTGCCGCGCACGTTTCTTCCCACCGCGTACACGGCGCGACTCGTCGTCACACCCACCGAGGGGACGTTTCGCGGGCAGATCGACATCGACGCGCGGCTCGAACAGGCCACGCGGGTGATCTGGCTCAACGGCCAAGACCTCACCATCACCGAGGCCACGTTGACGACGGCAACCGGCGAGCGCGTAACGCTCGAGGCCCAGCCGGCGGAAAACTTCGTGGCGTTTCGTGCGGCCAGTGAAATCCCGGCAGGCAAGGTCACGCTGTCGATCGCCTACGGCGGCATCGTCGATCCGAACAACGCCAACGGCCTGTTTCACCAGAAGGACGGGGAGACGTGGTACGCGTTCACCCAGTTCGAGCCCATCGACGCTCGCCGAGCCTTCCCTTGCTTCGACGAGCCGGACGTCAAGGTGCCCTGGCAACTCACGCTTGAGATCCCGGCGGGCTCGCTCGCCGTTTCGAACACGCCGATCGTCTCCGAGACCCCGGCACAAAACGGCGCGAAAGTGGTGACGTTCGCGCGCACGAAGCCGTTGCCGAGCTACTTGATCGCCTTCGCCGTCGGGCCTTTCGAAGTGGTCGACGCGGGCAAGACCCGAGCGGGCGCTCCGCTTCGCGTCATCGCGACGAAGGGCCGCGCCGCGGAGGCGAAGTGGGCCGTCGCGTCGACCCTTCCGCTGCTCACGCTCCTCGAGGACTACTTCGGCACGCCCTACCCGTACGAGAAGCTCGACATGGTCGCCATCCCCGTCGGATTCGGCGGCGCCATGGAGAATGCGGGGATGATCACGTACGGGCAGGAGATCCTCCTCAAGAAGGAAGAGGATTGGACGATCGGATTCCGCCGTGGTTACGCCTCGGTCGCGACCCACGAGATGGCGCACCAGTGGTTCGGGGATCTGGTCACGACGGCGTGGTGGAACGACATCTGGCTGAACGAGGCCTTCGCCACCTGGATGACGGGGAAGATCCTCACGTCGTGGAAACCGGAGTGGGACGGCGCGGTGGACATGGTCGACCAGAAGTCGTACGCGATGGACGCCGACAGCTTGAAGACGGCGCGGAAGATCCACCAGCCCTGCGAGAGCGAGAACAACATCAGGAACTCGTTCGACGGCGGCATCACCTATGCCAAGGGCGCCTCGGTCATCCGCACGTTCGAGCGATGGGTCGGCCCCGAAACCTTCCAGAAGGGGATCCGCAAGTACCTGGCCGACCACGCCTGGAAGAACGCCACCTCCGTCGAGTTCCTCACCGCCATCGGAGACGCCTCCCGCAGGGACGTGGTCACGCCCTTCTCGACGTTCCTCGACCAGGTCGGAGCGCCCATCGTGTCGGTCGGGCTGACGTGCGCTCGCGGGCAGGCGCCCGAGCTGACGCTCGCGCAGCATCGCTATGTCCCCCTCGCGTCGACGGCCGACGCGAATCAGGTGTGGCAGATCCCGATCTGCGTGAAATACGCAACCGGCAAGGGCGAGGCGCACGAGTGGACGCTCATGACCGCGCCGACCGCCGA
>JAYUCM010000182.1:0-4477 GCA_043740355.1 Acidobacteriota bacterium
GATCAGGTGCCCAGTACATTCGCGTTCAACTTCCCGAATCCCGGCGACACGCCCGCGAGCCTGACCTTCTCCATCCGGCCAGGTCAGACGAAACTCGCCATAGAGGTCAACGTCCCGGGCCTCATCAGGCGTTACGAGGACTCCTACACGTGTCAGTCCCCATGCGGTGCGGCCGCCGCCTGTCTCACCGCGTTCAGTGAGGCGACTTTCAGAGCCGCCCTGCTGGCGAACATGACGGTCGAGTAGACGGGGCCCGGCATGGTGCGCGCAGCGCGGACGCTCGCCGTCCTCGCGACCATCGCGACTTCGGTCTCGTGCCAGACGGTGGAGGACCCGCTTCCCCCCCAGGCGAGCTTGAACTTCGACATCACGGACTCGGCGATCGGCTCGCAGTTCGCGGCGCTCCCCTCGCCGCAGGTCGTCTCGTGGAGGGTCGAGGAGCTGTCGGCGTCGAACATCACCGGCTTTAGCGGGACCTATTCCTTCTTGTTCTCCGGGCCGTGTTCTTATCAGTTGAGTATTCTGGCGCCCGTCACGTTCCAAGCGGCCTGCCGAACTTCGGGTTTGACCTTGGCGCCGGGAGGGGACCTGCGCACCGCGTCGCTACGGATCACGCTTTCACGGCTCGAGCTCCGCGCGGCGGCACGGCCCGATCTTGCGAGTTCGGCCGACCCCGATGGGGATGGCGTTCCGAACGCCTCCGACAACTGTCCGATCGTCGCCAACGCCTCACAGGACAACGTGAACGCGAACCAGGAGACCTTCAAGGTCGGAGACGAGTGTTCCGATTTCGACAAGAGCGGCAAGCGGACGATCCCGGATCAGGATCTCGACGGCGTCACCGACAGCAGCGACAACTGCCTGTGGTATCCGAATCCGCTCGTCCCGGGCGAGACGACGCCGACGGATGCCGATCGCGACGGTATCGGCGATGCCTGCGAGCGGATCGCACCCGTCGTTCTTCCCAATGGACGGCTCACCATCGAATGCGACGCCGTCACATTCAAGGCGGAGCCCTCCAAGATCGCGGCGTTCCGGATCGACTTCGGGAGGCCCGGCGTCCTGACGTGCGATGCGGGCTTCACCGGTTGCACCATCGATCCTGCCGCAGTGCGTGTCAGCTTGGCGGGATCGTCCACGACGTTTCCCTGCCACTAGGCCGGATTCGCGCGAGATCAGGCGCGGGCAGGCTTGCGGCGCCGCTTGGAGGCAACGGCCTGCTCGAGCGCGGCATCGATCACCGTGGCGATCGTGGACGGCTCGATGGGCTTGCAGAGACAACGGACGGCGCCGCACTCCAGGATTCGGGCTTCGGTCTCTTGCGTATGGTATCCGGTCATCGCGATGACGACGGTCGAGGCCGATTCCGAATCACCCTTGATCGTGCGACACACCTGGAAGCCGTCCAGCCCCGGCATGCGCAAATCGAGAAGCACGACATCCGGCCGAAAGGTCGCGACCAGGCGACCGGCTTCGAATCCGTCCGCGGCCGTCATGACGTCGTAAGGGGTCGCGCGACGCGAGAGGCTCTCCGCGATGACGTCGCGGATCCCGGCCTCGTCGTCAACGACGAGCACACGTGCGCGGCCGGATCCATCCCTCAGCTCCTCCGGGAGCGGGATGCCGTTCTCCCTCATGAAGCGCGCGAGGTCCTCGCGGCGGATGCGCCTGTGCCCGCCCGGTGTACGGAATGCCGGAAGGCGTCCGGCGTTCACCCAGTTGATGATGGAAAGGGGCGACACGTGGCAGAGCTTCGCAGCCTCAAACGTCGTGAAGACTGCCTTGTCTCGCATGAACTGATCCCTTAAGAATTTCAACTATTAAAACTAAACGCCGGTCAATATGAACACTTCCCAAGGTCATGTCAAGACGCCCGCTCAGGGCCGTCCGGGGATCAGCCTTGGGCCTCCGTGGGCATCCCCTCGACGATCACGGGATCGCTCTGCTCGGGGAGCCGCGACTTCCCGGCGAGATCGATGAAGTGCCCGGAACGGCTGGCCTTGGTCTCGAGGTAGAAGCGGTTGTAGGGGTTCGATGGAATGACGTGGGGGATGCGACCGCTGACCCGCAGTCCGTACTGCGTGAGCTGGCGGATCTTCGCGGGGTTGTTTGTCATGAGCCGGACCGAACGGATCGCGAGGCTCTTGAGCATGTGCGCCGCGATCGCGTAGTCGCGCTCGTCGTCCCTGAAACCCAACGCCAGGTTGGCCTCGACGGTGTCGAGCCCCGTGTCTTGCAGCGCGTAGGCACGCACCTTGTTGATGAGCCCTATTCCCCGTCCTTCTTGGCGCAGGTAGACGAGGCACCCCCGCTCCATCGCGCCGAGCGCGCGCAGCGCCACTTCGAGCTGATCGCGACAATCACAGCGCAGCGAACCGAGCGCATCCCCCGTCAGGCACTCGGAGTGCAGCCGCGTCGCCACGTCATCGCGGTCGAGCACCTCGCCGTGCACCACGGCGACGTGCTCCTTCGCATCGCGGTTGTTCCAGAACGCCACGATGTGGAAGTTGCCGAAACGTGTCGGGAGATCGGCGACGCCGACCACTTTCACACAGACTTTCCCGGTCCCGAACCCTTCGCACTCGTGGTCGCGGTCTCGCTCCACCAGAGACTGAAGCGTCGCAGCTTCGGCCATGCTCACTCCTTTTCGCGTCGACGCGAGGTCAGGCGCGCTCTTTCGGGCCGTCGAGAACGAGTCGACCGAAGAAGCGGGGTTTGTGAAAATCGGGAGGGTCGGCGAGGGTCGGCGACCAACAGGAAAACTCGTGGTCGCCGTCGCGCGGGCGCTCGATCCTGAAGAAGTTGGCCCGCCAAACGCGCGGCGGGGTTCCGTCGCAAAGGTCGCTCCACGGAATCTCCAGCTGCGCGGCCCACCTTCCCGGTGAAGGACGCAAGACCGCTGCGACCAGTCCGGCGGCGTTCCAAGTCGCATCGACGCGCATCGAATCGCGGCGTCCATGGGGGTTCGTGACACGTGCATCGAAGATCGCGCCGAGCGGATTGACCTCGATCTCGACGTACTCCGACGGATCGTCTTCCCCCGGAGCCACGAAGATCTCAACGGCCTCTTCCTCCCACAGCGGGGCGTCGCGACGTGAGTGCGTCGCCCAGATGTCTCGGTCGTCGCAGTCGAAACGCAGCAGGAGCGCGTTGGCGTCGTGCGCGATGCGCACCGCAGTCGCCTGGAGGGGGTCGGCGCCGTCCTGCGCCCGTCGGAGCGTGACGGCGGGCACGCGTGACCACGCGGCCTCGTCGAGCCCTCCTCGCGTGTGCACCCGTTCAACCCGCGGGACGACCGCTTCGGTCATGGATGAGCGCTCCGTTCAAAGATACGAGTCTAGCGCGCATAGATGTCGGGGTCGTGCCGGGTGAGGAACATGGACGGGTCGGCGACGGCGGTAAACCCCAGCTTTCGGTAGAGCCCGTGGGCGTCGCGCGTGACCAGGAGCCATCGGCGGAGGCCCTGAAGCTCGGGATGCGAAAGGACGGTGGCCACGAGCCACGCCGCAAGCCCACGGCCGCGCTGATCTTCGACCACGAAGACGTCGGCGAGGTAGGCGAAGGTCGCGCGGTCGGTCACGACGCGTGCGAACCCCACCTGCCGGTCCCCCAAGAAGACCGAGAACGGGATCGAATGGGCGATCCCCCGGGCGACCGTTTCCCTGGGAATGCCCCGTGCCCAGTACGATCCCATGAGGAATTCGTGGACGAGCGCGACGTCGACGAGCCCCGGGTCGTCCGAGATCCGATAGGGCGGGCGTTCCCAGATCATGATGGCTCCTTGGCGGACGGTCCCGGGTCGAGCCGGAAGAGCGACCGCGCGTTCGTCGTCGTGGCAGCCTCGAGCGCCGCGGGGTCCTCCTCGCGGAGTCCGGCCAGAGCCTGGAGCGTGTGCGCGACGAACGCGGGTTCGCACCGCGCGCCACGCCTCGGGTTCGGCGCCAGGTACGGGCTGTCCGTCTCCACGAGGATGCGGTCTTGCGGCACGACGCGCGCGGCCGCGCGCAGCTCGTCCGCGTTCTTGAAGGTCACCACGCCGTTGAAGGCGAGATGCCAGCCCATGGCGAGGTAGCGCTCCGCCTCGGCGGGTCCGCCCGTGAAGCTGTGAATCACGCCCCGGTTGCGGGGGTGGAGCTTCAGGATCGCCGCCATGTCGTCGTGCGCTTCACGCACGTGGATGACGACCGGGAGGTCGAGCCGTGCGGCGAGGTCGAGCTGGCGTTCGAACCGTTCCGCCTGGACCGGTCGGAGGTCGAGATCGTAGTGATAGTCGAGGCCGATCTCGCCGACGGCGACGAATCCACCGTCTTCGAGAAGCCCGGCGAGCGCTTCGTAGGCGACGTCGAACGCGCCGCCTGCCGCATGGCTCGAGAACGGGTCGAGGCCCGCGGACGCGAAGACGACGTCCCCTCGGCGGCGTGCCAGCTCGCGCGCTCGGATCGCGTCCTCGATCCCGGTCCCGATGGTGACGCATGCC
>JAYUCM010000183.1:0-4470 GCA_043740355.1 Acidobacteriota bacterium
CCGTCCTGCCTCTGCCGCGACCGCGGCAATCCACGTGTTCGCGCGAGCGTCGAGCTCGTTGGGGTCGTCGAGCGTCCCGGGCGTGACGATCCGGACGACCTGACGTCGAACGAGCCCCTTCGCGGTCTTGGGATCCTCGACCTGGTCGCACACGGCCACGCGGTGGCCGCATCGTACCAACTTCGCGGCGTACGCATCGAGCTGGTGGTGGGGGAACCCGCACATCGGTGCGGCGTTCGCCGTGCCCTTGCCGCGCGCGGTCAGCGTGAGATCGAGAGCCTTGCTCGCGACCTCCGCGTCGTCGTGGAACATCTCGTAGAAATCGCCCATGCGAAACAACAGGATCGCACCCGGGTTCTGTCCCTTGAGCGTGCGATACTGCTGGAACATGGGCGTGAGGGAAGCCGCGTCCTGCATGGGCGCGACGAGTATAACAAGGCGAAGTCCGGTCGCGGCGCTTGACCCGCTCTTGGCGGCGAAGATATAACCGACATATGGGCGAGCAACAGTTGAATCAGGAGATCGGCGATCAGGATCGGCTCCTGCTCGTGTTCGCCTACTTGGGCCCTCTCGCGCTGTTTTCGCTCGTGGCGAGCCGCAAGGAATTCGTCAAGTGGCATGCCAAGCAGGGCGTCTTGCTGTCGTGCGCCGTCGCCTTACTGTGGATCGCCGCGCGCGGGGTGTACCTGCTCATCCGCGCGAAGCTCTGGCCGCTGTTCGGGGCGTTATTCTCGGCGGCCGCGGCACTCACCGCGCTCGGTCTCGTCCTCGTCGTCTTCCTGTGTTTGGTGCGCGCGCTCGAAGGAGAGCGCTTCAAGGTCCCGCTTCTCGGAGATCTCGCCGACGCGCTATGACCCGCTCTTCGCCTTGGCATTCGCCCGGGGTCCCGGATCCGGTGGCAACTCCCACGCACCGTCTTGGAAGATGAGCGCCGCGTACCCGTCGCCGAACGCGGTGTCACGGATCCCGTAACCTCGCAACGCGTATTCGAGACCGGCCGCGACGAACCGCTGCCGCGCCTCGCGCAGCGCTCGGGCGATCTCGGCGCGTCGCATCGGATCGAGCCGATGGGTGAGCGCTCCGTCCTTCTCCGGGCCCATCGCCTCGGTCGCACGCGCTTGTTCGGCCATGGCCGCTTCAGAGCACTTCTTGAGGAACGCTTTCAAGTCGGTCTCGCTCATCGATGTGAACGCCGCGCCACCTCGTGCGCCCTTGGGGAGCGGTGCGAGAAGGGCGGCCACATCGGCGAGACGGGCGGCGTAGCGCGGGTCGTCCCCGTTGCCCGGGTCCACCCTGATCGAGGACTTCCACGCTTCGGCGGCCAGCGCGTACTTGCCGAGTCGGGCGCGCGCCGCCGCGAGCGTGTTCCAATCCGCGGCCTCGGCACCGCCGAACGCCGTCCGTCGCGCGAAGGCGCGTTCGGATGCCACGAAATCCGCGTGCGCGAACGCGGCGTTGCCGAGGTAGCGCAGCGCCCACGACGCGTTTCCGGTATAGCGCCCTTCCTTGAGGTCGAACGCGTCCACCGCTTTGGTGTAGTAGGCCGATGCCTCTTTTTCACGGCTCTGGTCCTCGTACAGCTTGCCGAGCTGGAAGAGACCTATCGCGCTCCTCGGTGCCGCGACATGCGCCGACTCGATCTGCGTCGTCATGCCGCGGGCGGCTTCCCGGGCGTCTGCGACGCGCCCGAGGTTGGAGTACGTGTTCGCCAAATAGAAGGCGACCTCGAGCGACGGGGACGACGCGAGCTCCGTCTCGAGCGCGGCACGCGCACGGTCGATCGCCTTTCGGGCGTCGTCGGCGTGTCCGGTCGCCTTCTCGCAGTAGAACAGGCGGTAGAGGAGCCGGCCGTCGAGGGCTCGGGCGAGGTCGAGGTTCTCGAGCGTCTTCCGCGCTTCGTCGTACATCCCCCGGTCGTAGAGGCGCACCGCCTGCTCTTTGACGGGGTCGAGGTCGTCGGCGGCGAGAGCGGCGGAGACGACGGTGAGGGCGGCGAGGGTTGCCAGACGGTCGAGACGCATGGATCACCTCCGAGCCCGACATCTGTTACCACCGGGAATCGCGACTGTAAAGACCGAAGCGGCCCTCTGCTAGTCTGATCGCATGTTGGGCGTCGTCGCGGTACTCGTTCTGCTCGCGGGGGATCCCGTCGCCGAAAGGGCGGCGGTGCTCGCCGGGTTGCAGGCCTGGCTCGACGGGACGTCGACGCTCGAAATGCGTTTCCGGCAGTCGCTCGTCTCGTCTGCTTTGGGCACGACCGCGAGCGAGAGCGGGCGCATGTACCTCGAGCGCCCGGGGAAGCTGCGTTGGGATTACCTCGACCCGGAGAAGAAGATCGCGCTGCTGCTCGGCGACAGAACGGCGCTCTATCTCGAGGAGGAACGGCTCATGTCGCGCGGGCGCCTGAGCGGCGAGCAAGGGTTGTTCCCGCGGCTGCTCGCGGGAAGCGACCGCGTCGAGGCTTTCTTCGAGGCGACCGTCGTCGCGACGCCCTCGAGCGGCGGGCGCGGTTCCTACCGACTCCGGCTTGTGCCGAAAGCGGATCATGGGGCGTTGAGCGAGGTGACGCTGACGCTGCGCCCTCCTGCGTTCTCGATCGAGGGGGCCGAGTTGCTCGACGAGACGGGGAATCGCACGAGCTACACGTTCTCGAGCGTACGGAGGAACCGGGGGCTTCCCGACGGACTCTTCGCCTTCGAGCCTCCGCCGGGGACGGAAGTCGTCGACGACCGCTGAGCACGCCCGGAAGATAGGGCCGCGCAGCTTTGGAGTCGGTTTTGGCTCGGTGTTACCATCCCGCGCACCTAACTGGAGGGAGTCGGTGAGTAGGGCGGCCAGTTTTTTGAGCCATGCCGGCGGTGCACTGACGGAACCCTCCGTCTCGACGGACGACATCGTCGGTCTCGTCGCTCCACGGCTGGTCGAGGTCGAAAGGCTGTTCCACGAGAACCTCGCCTCGCCGGTCGGCATCGTGGACGAGATCGCCACGTTCGTCGGGCAAACGGGCGGGAAGCGCGTCCGGCCGACGCTGCACCTCCTCTGCGCGGACCTCTGCGGGTACCGCGGCGAGCACGACGTGCTGCTGGCGACGGTGCTGGAGTTCATCCACTCCGCAACGCTGATCCACGACGACGTCATCGACGCCGCCGCGACGCGTCGCGGCCGGCCCTCGGTGAACCGCAGCTGGGGAAATTCGATCACCGTGCTCTTCGGCGACTACCTCTACGCCAAGGCGATGGAGATGGCGCTGCGCGCCGGAAGCCTTCGCGTGATGGACCGCCTGGCCTGGATCACGCTGCGGATGACCGAAGGGGAGATGATCCAGACGCGCTTCGTCGGACGGTTGGACCTGTCGACCGAGGAGTACATGGACCTGATCGAGCGCAAGACGGCGGTCCTGTTCGGAGGCTGCTGCGAGCTGGCGGGAATCCTCTCCGGCGTGGATGCGGCGACCGAGCGGGCGCTGCGCCAGTACGGCCTGCACATCGGGCTCGCGTTCCAGATCGTCGATGACATGCTGGATTTCACGGGCGATTCCGCGATCCTCGGGAAGCCCACCGTCAGTGACCTCAAGGAGGGCAAGGCGACGCTTCCGGTACTCGACCTGCTCCGGACCGGTCCTGCCCGTGGACGCGAACTGGCGTCGGCGATCGCCGCAGGCGATGGGACCGACGACGCGAGCAGCGAGCTGATAGCCCTCCTTCACGAGTGTGGAGCGCTCGACCGGGCTCAAGCCCGCGCGAAGCTTCACGCCGAGCTCGCGGTCCGTGAGCTCGATGCCTTCCCCGTCGGCCCCACAAGGCGCGCTCTCATCGGCGTGCCCGACCTTCTGATCTCGAGGAACCGCTAGGTCTCGGCGACCGCCTACAAGATCTAGGGGTTGACGCCCAAAAATACCGCGAAATCTAGGGGTGGTCGTTGAGGCCCGCCGGGACGACGGTGTATATTCCCGCCGCTCACGAGGGCTGTACCCATCATGATGAAGATCGAGCGGATGCAGATCTCCGGCTTCAAGTCGTTCTCCGAGACGACCGAGGTCGTCTTCCCCGACGGGATCACGGCGGTGGTCGGTCCCAACGGCTGCGGCAAGTCCAACATCGGCGACGCGATCAACTGGGTTCTGGGCGAGCAGAGCGCGAAATCGCTCCGCGGCTCGAGCATGCAAGACGTCATCTTCAACGGCAGCGAGGCGCGCAAGCCCCAGGGCATGGCCGAGGTCTCGCTGCACCTGGCCGGCCGGCTTCTCGGGGACGGCGGCGAGAAGAAACAGATTTCGATCACGCGCCGTCTCTTTCGTGACGGCGAGAGCGATTACCTCCTGAACGGCGCGAAGAGCCGGCTGCGCGACATCCAAGATCTGCTCCGGGAGGAGCGCGTCGGGGCGCAGACCTACGCGACGATCGAGCAGGGACGCATCGACCAGATCTTGAATGCGAAGCCGAAGGACCGGCGCCTCATCATCGAGGAGGC
>JAYUCM010000184.1:0-4465 GCA_043740355.1 Acidobacteriota bacterium
GCTTTCGCGTTCGCCAGAACGTGCGCGCGGCGTGCGGCCTTCGGTATCGACACGACGTTGTCGTGGCGCAGCGTCCACGCGAGCGCCACCTGCGCGGGGCTGGCGTCGTGCCGCGCGGCCACGCGCCGCAGCCCGTCGTCGGGCCGCAGCCTCCCCTGCTCGAGGGGCGAATACGCCATGACCGCGACGCCCTTCGACGCACACCATGGGATCAGCTTCCTCTCGATGCCGCGCCGCTCGACGTTGTAAAGCACCTGGTTCGCGGCGACACGCGGGCCCCCGATCAACCCCTCGGCGCGCTCGAGCTCTTCGAGGTCGAAGTTCGAGAGTCCGTAATGGCGGATCTTCCCCTGCTCCACGAGCTCGACCAAGGCGCGCAGCGTCTCTTGGAGCGGATGCTCGCCGGGCCAATGCAGCAGGTACAGATCGATGCGGTCGGTGCGCAACCGCTTGAGGCTGCGCTCGCAGGCGGCGAGCGTGCCCGCGTAGCTCGCGTTCTGCGGGAGAACTTTCGAGACGACGAAGATCCCATCGCGCCGCCCCGCGATCGCCTCGGCGACCACCGTCTCGGCGCCTCCACGGCCGTACATCTCCGCGGTGTCGATCAGGCGCAAGCCGAGGTCGATTCCCTGCTGCAGGGCGATGACCTCGTCCCGGCGCGCGGCGTCGTTCTCGCCCATCCGCCAGGTGCCCATCCCCAAGTTGGGCATCACCGCGCCTGATCGCGTTCGGATGTCGAAGACCATCCGCGTCCTTTTTGCGGCTCAGCGCGCCGGGCGGGCGCCGCCGCCGCTCCCCACCCAGTACGGCACCCAGACGAGCGAGACTCCTTCGACGGTGACGTCGGATTTCCGCGGGCGGATGGACGTGGCCTCGATCGGAAGCGCGGCCGGGTCGTTCGCCGCGGCGAGCTGCTCGATTTCCGATTGCAGCTGGGCCTCGATCTCTGCGCGGCGCGCACGGACAGATTCGAGGCTCTCGTTGGCCCCACCCACGTCCTCGCGCTCTTTCAGCGTGCGCGACACACCTCGTGCGGCGGTCGACGCGCGCCCAAGCGTCGCCGTCGACAGCGCCTTGCGCCCGAAAAACGCGCCGAGCAGCGTCGCGCCCACGCTGATCGCGGTCTGCACCGTCTGCTGCTGAGCTTGCGCCTGCTCGCGCGCGACGCGATCGGCGGCCCGTTGTTCCTGGCCCGCGACGACGTCGAGCTTGGCGGCGTATTTCTGCCGCAGTGCGGCGACCGCGGCGTCTCTCGCCTCGCGCGCCGCCAGACCGACCCGAACCTTGAAGTCGCCCTCCGATTCTCCTACCTTGGCGGACAGGCGAAGCGGCGCGCAGCGGCGGAGGTCGAGCGTCTTCGTGCGGTAGAGGCTTTCCCCCAGGTCCTTCGCCCACGCCGCGTAGCTTCCGGTCTGGGACGCCGCGGCCGGTAGGTCGTCGAATGCGCCCTTGGCGTCGGGCTGTGCTTCGATCTCGGGTGCTTCCGCGAGATTCTCGGCGCGATCCCACAGGTCGTCGCCTTCCACGACCGACGCCATCAGCCACGCGTTCACCCAGGCGTCCACCTTCGCCTTCGCGTCGACGAAGTGCAGCTTCGCGGCTCCGAGCAGCGACGGCCGGTACACGAGTCGCTCGCCCGGAGTCGCGGTACCGCGCCACGGGATGAACGCCTCCTTCACGCCTGTCGGGACGGGAGGGCGCGCGCTCGACGTGGAGGCGGATTTCGTCGCAACGGCGGCCGGTGGCATCGCGCCCTTCTGCGGCGCCATCAGGACCTGAATCTGCTTTTTCGTCAGCGGTCCGCGCAAGAACGAAAGCGTGAAGCGCGTCTCGAAGAGCACCGGTGCGTCTTCATGGACGTTGTTCATCAAGAAGATCCGTTTTCCCAAGCCTGCAAGCGTCGCCTCCATGGCCTGCTTGTCGAAGCTCTTACCCGCCGACGCGGACGCGCCTTCGAGCCCTTCGATGACGCGAGCCTTGTCTCTTTCGGTCTGCAGGCGGCCGAGAAACCAGGTCCCCGCATTCGCGAGGCCCTTGTAGTCGAGATCGACCGGGTTCTGCGTCGCCAGCACGCATCCCAGCCCGAACGCGCGCGCCTGCTTCAGCAGCGTCAGCATCGGCGTTTTCGCGGGCGGGTTGGCGACGGGTGGGAAGAAGCCGAACACCTCGTCCATGTAGAACAGCGCGCGCAGGCTGGTCGTCCCCGTCTGGGCCCGCATCCACGCGACGATCTCGTTCAGCAAGAGCGTCACGAAGAACATGCGCTCGGAATCCGACAGGTGCGCGATCGAAAGGATCGACACGCGCGGCTTGCCTTCCGCCGTCCAGAGGAGGCGCTGGACGTCGAGCGGCTCCCCGTCCAGCCAAGCCCCGAACCCGGGTGAGGCGAGGAGGTTGTTGAGCGACATCGCCAGTGCGCTCCGTTCCTTCGCCGGGTAGAACGACTCGACGTCTACGACTCCCACGCGCTCGAACGGTGGCTTTTGGATCTCGCGGATCAGTCCCGCGAGATCGACGCCGCGTCCCGCTGCCCAGGCGGTCTCGACGAGCTTGGCGAGCAGGATGTGCTCACGGCTCCGGAGCGGATCGGCCTCGATCGCAAGGAGCGCGAGCAACCCCGAGACCGTCCCGTTGATCTTCTCGCGCCGTGCGTCTTCGTCTTCCATGACGACGGGCGGCGGCGGCGCGAGCGACCGCAGGATGGAGATCGATCGACCCGCCGAGCTGCCCGGCGTGTAGATCGCGAGGTCGACCGCGGCGCGGAACTTCTTGATGCGCGCGGGACCTTCGCCCCACGCGGCGAGCCCTTTGGACCACGCGGCCGCGGTCTCCTCGGCCGAGACGCCGTCTTCCACCCAGGGAGCAAAATCGGCGGGCGCGAGCTCGGGGAAGGTCAGCATCAGATTGCCGAGGTCTCCTTTGGGGTCGACCGCGATCGTGGGGATGCCGTCGATCGCGGCCTCTTCGATGAGGCCGATTCCGAGGCCGGTCTTGCCGCTGCCCGTCATCCCGACGATGACGCCGTGCGTCGTGAGATCCTTCGCGTCGTAGAGTACCGGCTCCGGCTCCTTCGGTGCGCCGGGACCCGCCAGTTTTCCTAAGTAGAAGACGCCGAGCTTCTCGAAGTCTTTCATACCGGCATTCTAGAGCGGCGGCTTCAGCGCGCGTATCACGGTCGTCTCGTCGACGACGAGGCGGTGGCGGTCGCCTTCCTTCTTGACGTCCGGCTGACCGAACGGGTCGAACTCGTACGGCTTGATGATTTTCCCCCAGACGGCCTTGAGCGCACGCGCGCCGATACGGCTCGACTTCGCCGCCTCGTCCGCGATCTTGCGGACGGCACCCTCGCTGACCTCGACATCGATGCCGTAGTTCTTGAAGAAATTCTGCGAGGCGCGGAACACCGAGTCGCGCGGCTCGGTGAAAATGCGTGAGAGCGTTCCGGCGTTCAGGTCTTCGAGGATGATCGCGTTGTCGAAGCGCGAGAGGAACTGCGGCTGCATGCCGTAGTCGAAGAGATCTTCTTGCTTGAACCAGTGGCGTAGCGTGAAGAACTCGCGGATGTGGACCTCGCCGTTCTCGTAGACCGTCTCGGCCGGGAGCTTCACGCGGGAAGTCGGCGAGGTCACGCGGCGGTAAACCTGGTCGTAGAGCGACTCGAACGCCCCCGCGCACAGAAAGAGCATCTTCCCGGTGTCCACGTGGATCGCGGCCTTCTCGAGCTGCTTGTTCTTGTAGATGGTGACCGGGTAGAGAATCCGCTCGCCCTCGATCAGCGTCAGCAGCCCCTGCTGGATATTGATCCCGGTGACGTACGGTTTGCCGCCGACGATCGACGAGATCTTGTCGATCTCGTCGATGCACACCGTTGCGCGCTCCATGTAGTCGCCGATCTTCTCGGGGGTGGCGTCTTCGCCCAGGATCTCTCGCGCGCGCTCTTCGAGGCGGACGAGGAGGCGGTTCGGGTCGACGATCCCTTCTTCGCTGGCGAATTGGTTGGCGTTCATGATGCAAACGACGCGGTTCGCGTGGATGTCCTCGTGCTTTTCGTAGAGGCGCTCCATCGAACGCATGATCGTCGTCTTGCCCGTGCCGGAGTTCCCGATCATCAAGAGGTTGCCGAACCGCTCGCCCTGGAGGTGCTTGAAGATGGCGACCGACACGAACTTCAGGGTCTCCTGCTGGCCGATGACGTCGGCTTGCAGGAAGTCGTTGATCTCGATGGGTTTCATAGGCGTGGGATTATAGCTGGCGCTCGAAAGACCGCGACCGCCTACTCCTCGAACAGCGCCTCGACCGAAATCGCGAACCCCGGGAGCACGTCCCCGCCGTCCAGCACATCCCGTGCGTCGAGGCGGCGCGGCGCGAGGAGCGTTTCGTGGACGGTCACCTGCCGGCGTTCGGGATCGACGATCCACACGAGCCGCGCCCCGGCCGCGAGGTAGTCGGCGACCTTTGCGTGGAT